>CANGVB010000128.1 GCA_947456995.1 Bryobacteraceae bacterium
CTGGCGGTGAGTAACCTCGAAGAAGGTAAGGCCTTGCGAGAGGCTGGAATCCGCACTCGCATTCTGGTGATGGCCGATCGTGTAGATACTGATCCGAGGGCCTGGAAAGAGTTCCGCCTCACACCAGTAGTGCATGATCTGAGCGAGATCGCCTCTCTCGATGCAGACCTCGCTTACCACCTCAAGATTGATAGCGGCATGGCGAGGCTTGGTACCAACGCTGGCATCGACGAGATCATCTCACGGGTTCAAGGGACAAGGCTTGAAGGCCTGATGACACACTTCGCATCGTCAGCCAACTTTCAGAGCGAGCAAACCAACAGACAGCACGAACGCTTTCAGGCCGTGTGCACTGCGATTGAGAAGAGCGGCATTCGCCCGGTTTATCTGCATGAAGCCAGCACCAATCCGCTGCACTTTGGGCAGGCACATTGCTGGCGCAATCTGGTAAGGCCTGGTTATGCAATCTACGGCTATGTATCCAGAGCCAAGGGCAAAGTACCAGACGAGCTGCTCGATGTAGCACCGGCATTAAGCTGGAAAGCAAAGATACTGCTGGTAAAGAACATTGAAGCGGGAACCCCGGTAGGTTATGGTGCCCAGTTTGTAGCCGAGCATCCGATGCGGATCGGCATTCTGGGCGTTGGTTATGCCGACGGGCTTCCGCATCGTTTGGGCAATCGAGGCAAGTTGATCGCCGGCGGCAAACTTACAAACATCCTGGGTGCAGTATCGATGGATGTTACAACGATTGACCTGAGTGCTGCCCCGCAGTTGATGGCAGGCGATTCCGTAACGCTACTCGGACAAGAAGGTGACGTTGTCATGGATGCGCGTCAGATGGCTCGCGACGCCGGTACGATCGCGTATTCCATCCTTTGCGGCATATCTACCCGGGTATCCAGAATCTACGTTTGAGGGAGAAGTCATGAAGATTACAGACATCAAATCCGTAGTTGTAAATGCGCGAATGCGGAACTGGATTTTCGTCAAGGTTGAGACCGATCAACCCGGACTTTATGGCTGGGGCGAAGCGACGCTTGAGTGGAAAACAAAGGGCGTGGTGGGCTCAGTTGAAGATCTGAAGCCACTGATCCTTGGCCAGGACCCTCGGCGTATTGAGCACATCTGGCAGATCATGAACCGGCAGTACTTCTGGCGTGGCGGCATCGTGACGATGTCGGCAATGAGTGGTATTGATCAGGCCTTGTGGGATATCAAAGGCAAAGAACTGGGCAAGCCTGTATGTGACTTACTCGGTGGGCCTGTAAGAGATACGCTGCGGCTCTATGATCACCTTGGTGGCGGAAGTCTGGAAGGAATGTACAAGACCGGCGCGCCTGAAGATTTTGCGCGCTTGATCGGCGAGAGCAAAGCGCGTGGTTTCACTGCCGCCAAAGGAATGCCGATTCCGATATCGGAACCCATCGAAAGCGCCGCTACGCTGCGCCGTGCGGCCGAATGCGTCAAAGCAATGCGTGAGGCTGTGGGGGATGACTTTGACATCATGCTCGATCTGCATGCGCGTTGCACGCCGGCGGCAGCGATTCAGTTTGGACGCATGCTCGAAGACTACAACCTCTTCTGGTATGAGGAGCCCTGCTGGCCTGAGCATGTCGACGGGCTGGTGGAGGTAGCACGGGCCTTGCGCTTCCCGATCGCAACGGGGGAAAGGTTAGTGGGCCGCTGGGAGTTTCGAGAGCTGCTGGAAAAGAGAGCGTGCGCAATCATTCAGCCCGACGTCTCGCATTGTGGCGGTATCTCGGAGGCACGGCGAATTGCATCGATGGCTGAGACCTATTCGATCACCGTGGCCTGCCACAATCCGCAGGGGCCCATCTCAACTGCAGCCAGTCTACACGTAGGCTTCGCTACGCCAAACTATCTGATTCAGGAGATTGTCTGGAACGACGTACCGTGGCGGCTCGATGTTGTCAGTGGCGGCTACGACGTTACCCGTGGATATGTCGGTGCACCAACCAAGCCTGGCTTGGGAATTGATGTGAATGAGACAGAAGCCCTAAAACATCCCTTTCAGGATGAAGTGTTGATGCCTGCCTTCCGGCGGGATGGATCGGTGACCGACTGGTAGGACGCGCTTAAGGGGTGTTTACGCCAGACTGAACAATAATCCGGCTGTGTTGAGCCAGTAAAGAGCTGGTTTGCACTTTACGGAGTATGCGCAAAATATTCTGCTTCAATGCAGTCTTCCTCCTCCTCGGAATGACACTATCTGGCCAAGTGGACCAATGGTTGCATTCGGCAACCGGGCCAAGCCCAAGTTCGATTCAAGGCGAGGTAGACCGGTTTCGCCAGGCCTTGGGCGAGCTCAACCCGAACGAGGCACGTTCGTTCCCGGCAGGACGCCGTGAGATCAATTGGGATGGCGTTGGTGGCACCCTTGGTAACCCCAACCTGCCCGGTGACTTCTTTCATAAAACCTCTCCACGAGGGCTCGTGATGTCCACCCCCGGCTCGGCCCTGAAGGTTTCAGGCGATGAGTCTTCACCAAGCTTCCTGATGCGGGATATCACGCGTGATGAGTGGGGGATGATTGAACTCGCACCTTTCAGCAACCAGAAGTTCTTCGCTCCAATCGGGAGCACGATCACGGATATTGAATTCAAAATTCCAGGTACCGATAACGTCGCTTGCGTTGCCGGTTTTGGAGCTATATTCCTCGACGTTGACCGCGGCGGCCAAAGCTATCTTGAGGTGTTTCTGAACGATGGAACCACACGCAAATTCTTCCCCGCACTATCGCTGGTTCGGTCTAAAGCGTTTTCATTTATCGGTGTCCGCTTCCGCACCGCCTGCATTGTCTCGGTGCGTCTGAACAGTGGCGATCAGCCAATGGACACACGCGATATTCCATTTCCTGCTCCTGATGGCGTAGCGATTGACGATTTCATCTATGGCGAGCCAAAACCAATATCGGGAGCTTCTGAATACTAGGGCTTGTTATCTCCAGGATTGCTACAGGCTAAAATGCGTTTGAAGCAGGCAGAGCCGAGCGCAGGAGATAAATGGAGTTTCAACAGTTGCGATATTTTCTGGCCGTGGCCCGTACAGGCAGTTTTGTACGTGCCGCAGACCAATTGGGAATCGCCCAGCCATCCTTGTCCCAGCAAATTCAAAAGCTGGAACGGGAGCTGGGCATTTCTTTGTTTGACCGTCTGGGGCGAAGCCTGAAACTTACCGCATACGGCCAGTCCCTGCAGATATCGGCCGAGCGTATTCTGCGAGAAGCAGAAGAAGCCCGCACCGCAATTGAAGGCCTGAAGTCTGAAGATGCTGGCGAGTTGCGAGTAGGTGTGATTCCTACGGTTTTGCCCTACTCGATGGTGAAGCCTCTGGCCGAGTTTCAGCAACGCTACCCGCGAATTGACCTCATCCTCACAGAAGCCATGACGGACGACCTGATTGAGCTTCTGAGACGTGGAGAGCTCGATCTGGCAATCCTCGCCTTGCCGATTCGACATGCAGAGATTGTGTGTAGCGAGCTATTTCGCGAGCCACTCTTCGCTGCGGTGCCACTCAAGCATGAACTAGCGCAGGAAGATAAAATTCAACTCCCCATGTTGGGTCTCGAAAAAATGCTGCTTCTGCGCGAGGGCCATTGTCTGCGGGCCGAGGTGCTCACCGTTTGCAGCAAAGCTAAGGCGCAATTTCACCAGGTATTTGAGAGTGATCACCTGGAAAGTATTTTGCGCATGGTGGCTGAAGGCTATGGTGTGAGCTTGATTCCGGAAAAAGCAACAATCGGGCGAAGTGATTGTCGATTTTTGCCCTTTGAGCCGCATGCTGTGCGAAGGATCGCATACGCAATGGCGAAGGGACACCAGTCTCTACCGGTGAGAAAGAAACTACAACAATTCCTGAAAAATTGGAAATGGTAAGGGAAGGAATGGAGCGGGAGACGAGATTCGAACTCGCGACATCAACCTTGGCAAGGTTGCACTCTACCAGCTGAGTTACTCCCGCACAGGAGCAGGACTGTTACCGAAGCAACGCCCAAAATGTAGTATCGCTTGCCAGGCCACCTCTTGTCAAATCGGGCTGCTCAATCCAGTGAACAGTCCGTTACAAAACGGTTTTGTCAATGAAGAAAGACGTCCGGAAAAATCTCATAAATATATGATAACGCAGCACTTATATTTTGAGAGTTTTTCTCTTGCCACAATCGCTATCTGTGCTAGACTTTGTAATCGCAGGCCTACAGCGCAGTAACGGGCGCTGGCTCTGGAACATTTTCCGGGTCTGACAGATCTCCAATTCAATCTCAACGTCCCCCACTTTTCCACAACTGTGGAAAACTTGTGGGATTTTTGCGCTTTGTCGGTCTGGCGTAGTAAATCGGTGAAATAGTTGCATAAAAAATGAACGCCTGGGAACTAGTAAAGCAAACGCTGGCAGCCTCTCTCAGTGAAGAGAGTTTCGAGAACTGGATCGTACGAACGACCCTGGCCAAGACAGACGGTGAGACCATTTTTGTCTCCGTGCCGAATGAAGCAACCAGGGAATGGCTCGAACGTGAATATCCGGTACAGGTGAAGGAAGCAATCCATCACCTGAGCCTGCCTTTTCGCAACGTTATCTACAATCTGGAAATCACTCCAGACCGCAGCACAGTAAGCTATGCCCGTCCTAACGGCCTGAACCACGCCTATTCCGATTCCCCACAAAGCATCGAGAGCCTCTTTTCGCAGCCCGTTGCGCACCTGAACCCGAAATTCACCTTTGACAATTTTGTAGTTGGAAGCTGCAATCAATTTGCCCATGCTGCTGCTCATGCAGTGGCCATGCGGCCTTCGCGCAGCTACAACCCGCTTTTCATCTATGGCGGGGTTGGCATGGGCAAGACCCATCTGATGCATGCCATCGGCCGGAATCTCCTTACCGAGCATCCCGGCATGAAAATCGTCTACACAACGAGCGAAAAGTTTATGAACCAGATGATCCAGTGCATCCGGATGGAAAAGATGCCCTATTTCCATCAGTTCTATCGTTCAGCCGACGTGTTGTTGATCGACGATATCCAGATCATCGGTGGCAAAGAACGCACGCAGGAAGAATTCTTCCACACCTTCAACGAGCTTTTTGATAACCAGAAGCAAATCGTGATCTCATCCGATTCACCGCCCAAGGAAGTTTCAGGCCTGGTAGAGAGGCTCCGCAGCCGCTTTGAATGGGGGCTGATTGTCGATGTCCAACCGCCAGATCTTGAAACCAAGATGGCGATTCTCGATCAGAAGGCCGAAAGCGAAGGCATGAATCTGCCGGAGGATGTTCGCATCTTCCTGGCAACCCGAACCAAATCGAATATCCGCGAGCTGGAAGGGGCGCTGGTGAAGCTGATGGCCTATTCATCAGTCACAGGTACTCCCATCACCCTCGAGATGTCCAAACAGCTTCTGAAGCATCTCACGCAGAATAGCGAGAAGCGGATCTCGATCGAATCGATCTTGAAAGCAGTTGCAGATCGCTTTGACCTGCTGCCCGGCCAACTGAAGCAGAAGTCGAATGAGCGGCGCATTGCCTATCCGCGGCAGATTGCGATGTATCTGGCCAAGGAGCTGACAACGGCTTCCCTGCTTGAAATCGGCCGGACACTCGGAAATAAGCATCACACCACCGTGCTTCACTCAATCCACAAAATTGATGATTTGAGGCACAAGGACCAGGATTTGAACAGACTTCTCCACAGCCTAATCGACTCATTCCATTCGTGATAGCGCGTTTTCCACAGTTTCGCTCTCTATTCGCTCACACTAAGGAATAGGAAATCGGACCGTGGGCGGGTTTTCCGAAGGAATCGTAAACAGGGTTTTCGTCAACAGGCATAGCGGGAAGCATTTTTGTTTTGTATAATTTAGAGAGATATCCACATTTCGACAGGACCGACTATTACGGTTCTAAGAACATATATATAAATATCTTGTCTTCTTGTAGTAGGTAAGGACCACCAACGAATGGAATTCAGCGTAAAGCAATCAGACCTGGTCAGAGAACTAAATCTGTCTCAAGGTGTAGTCGAGAAGAAGACAACCATCCCGATCCTGTCGAACGTCCTGATCGAGACGGGCGACGGTATGATCCATCTCACAGCGACAGACCTGGAGTTGGGCGTACGCTGCTCCTGCCCGGCACGGATCATCAAAGCAGGCTCCGGCACGCTGCCAGCACGCCGTTTGCTGGACTATATCCGGTTGCTTCCCGATGCCGAAGTGAACTTCAAGGTGATGGACAACCAGTGGGCCAACATTGTGTGTGGCCGCTCACGTTCGCGCATTGCCGGCATGTCGCGCGAAAGCTATCCGGAATTGCCGCAGATGCCGCCTTCGCTGGGAGAGATCCCTGCGTCTGTTTTGTCGTCGATGATCCAGAAGACCATCTTCGCCATCTCAAGCGAAGAGAGCCGCTTTACGCTCAACGGAGCACAGCTTCTGATGACCGACAAGGCCCTCACAATGGTGGCTACCGACGGTCATCGTTTGGCTCTGGTAGAAAACAAAGTTTCCAACCCCGCCGTAGAAGGCGTTTACAAGACGCTGCTGCCGAAGAAGGCCATGCAGGAACTGCTCAAGCTTTCTGCCGATGCTGAAGACGGTGCTGTGTTCCTTTTCAGTGGTGATGACAATCATCTCTTCTTCCAGCTTGGTGAGCGTTTGCTTTTGAGCCGCAAGCTTACCGGCAACTTCCCCGACTTTGATCGCGTACTGCCCAAGACGCAGACGCACCAGGTTTTCCTGGGTAAAGACGAAATTAAAACTACGATTCAACGCGTGAGCCAGTTCTCTGAAGAACGCTCGAAGGCCATCCGCCTGCAGTTTGCCGATGGCGAAATGAAGGTCTTCTCTTCGATGTCTGATACGGGTGAGAGCGAAGAAACCATCGCGATTGAATACTCAGGCCCTGCCGTGGACATTGGCTTCAACGCGCAGTACCTGCTTGAATTTTTGGGCGCCAGTGCCGAGGGTGGCTTTAGCTTCCTCTTCAACGATGCACAGAGTGCCGGAGAAATGCGTCCCGCAGCAGCGGGCGAAGGCGACAAGAAAGGGGGAGAGGTAGGTTATACCTACCGCTACGTCGTGATGCCGATGCGCATCTGACAACCCACAAAATGGCTGATAACCAAGTTTACGATTCATCCAGTATCAAGATTCTCGAAGGCCTCGAGGCAGTACGCAAGCGCCCTGCCATGTACATCGGTTCCACCGGTGAAATGGGCCTTCATCACTTGGTCTATGAAGTAGTTGATAATTCTGTCGACGAAGCCCTTGCTGGACACTGTACCGAGATCAACGTAGTCATCCACACGGATAGCTCGATTTCGGTATCAGATAACGGCCGCGGCATCCCTGTGGATATTCACCAGACTGAAGGCGTGTCTGCAGCTGAAGTCGTACTCACCAAACTGCATGCCGGCGGCAAGTTCGATTCCAACAGCTACAAAGTTTCCGGCGGTTTGCACGGCGTAGGCGTAAGCTGCGTCAACGCGCTCAGCGAATGGCTGCATGTCGAGATCTGGCGTGGTGGACAAACCTGGGAGCAAGACTACGAGCGTGGTGTGCCCAAGGCGCCGCTCAAGGCTACAGGCAAGTCTGGCAAGAAGACTGGCACCAAGATCACCTTCAAGGCCGACAACACGGTGATGGATACGATCGAATTCAACTTCGATACCATCTCAACCCGTCTGCGCGAACGAGCCTTCCTCAACAAGGGCCTCAAGATCAACATTGTTGACGAGCGCGAAGAAGGCAAGAGCCATGAGTTTCTTTATGAAGGCGGCATTGCCGAATTCATCAAGCACCTCAACAAGGGCAAACAGGTACTGCACGAGAAGCCGATCTACTTTGAAGGCGAACGCGACCTCGCGGGCGATCAGGGTAAGGTCTACATGGAAATTGGCCTGCAGTACAACGACGGCTATTCCGAAACCCTCTTTACCTTTGCCAACAACATCAACACCAAGGACGGCGGCACGCACTTAACCGGTTTCCGTACGGCACTGACGCGTACGATCAACTGGGCTGGAGATCATGCCGGTCTGTTCAAGGATGTCAAAGAAAAGCTCAGCGGCGACGACGTACGTGAAGGCCTCACGGCCGTCATCAGCGTCAAGCTGCCGCAGCCGCAGTTTGAAGGCCAGACGAAGGGCAAGCTGAATAGCGATATCGCTGGCCAGGTCACACAGATCATCAACGAAAAGCTGCAGGAATACTTCGATAAGAATCCTGCTGTGATGAAGAAAATTGTGGGCAAGGCGATTGACGCTGCACGTGCGCGCGAAGCGGCCCGCAAAGCCC
>CANGVB010000129.1 GCA_947456995.1 Bryobacteraceae bacterium
CAGGTCATTCGTGTCGATACCAATGTGGAGCTCGAGGTGCTCGATTGGGGTGGCCAGGGCCGCCCCATCGTCCTGCTTGCCGGCTACCTGACAGCACACGCTTATGATCCGCTTGCTGAAAAGCTCTCGGCTCTGGGTCACGTATACGGAATCACCCGGCGAGGTCTTGGGGCGTCGAGTCGCACCGAGACTGGATTTGAAGCAGCACGCTCGGCCCAGGATGTGATTGAAGTTCTTGATGCGCTCAAGTTGACGCAAAAGCCGGTGCTTGCCGGACACTCCTTCGGGGGGCAGGACATTGGCTTCATCGCTGCTGCTCACCCTGATCGTATCGCCGGAATTGTGTATCTAAACTCTGTAGAAGATCCTACTTTGAAGGCTTCTGACTACGGCGTGGATTCCCCTGATGCAAAGCTGCTGCCGGCATCCATGCGGGCTCCCAATCCTCCAGATCTCAGCTCCATCGAGGCCTATCAGAAGTGGCAACGCCAAACCCACGGCATTGCTTTTCCTGCGTCCGAGATCCGGCAACTCTATGAGATCCGGCCCGATGGGAGCCTTGGGAAATACCAGGTTCCGCGGGCGACAAATCAGGGCTTGTTCAAAGGCTTGATTCAGCCGGACTACGCGAGCATCAAGGTTCCTGTACTTGCGTTTTTTGCTGGCCTTCCCACACTGGCAGACCAGACAAGAAAACACAATCCTCAAACGCCGCAGGAGCGCTTCGCGCTTGAGCAGAAAATTGCCTTCGACCAGGCAATACAAAACCGTCACCGACAAGATCTTGTGCGAGGCGTTCCGGCAGCTCGAATCGTTGTGATCCCAGGCGCCAACTTCTACATCTTTCTCTCGAGCGTGCCCGAAATCGTGGGCGAAATGAAGCTCTTTCTCGCGCGTCTCTAACCGTTTGCTTTGCGCACCGGCCGCGTCTTCACTTCGATGCCCGGGAAGGTTTCTGAGATCAAGACACTGACGTCAGCCCCACGCACGGTTACCTTGCCACCGTTGGAGAGGCCCGTAATTTCGTAGTGCTTCAGCTTGTTGCCTTCCCAATCGGTCTCGACGGGAGTAAGCGCCAGCGCCTCACCACGCGGCTTCAGCTTGCCCTGCTTGAGCCAGGCGGCAAACTCTTCGGCCGTCAGTAGAAGGTCTACCTTAACGTTCTGCGCCTCTTCGTCCTTGACGTCGTAGATCACCTTGTTCACTTCGCTCAGCAACGGCTTCATCATCGGGAAGTAAATCACGTCGTAGATATCTTCCTGGCCGGTGAAGATCATCGCCATGCGCTCAAGGCCAGGCCCGATGCCCGTGGTGGGTGGCATTGCGTGCTCAAGCATCTCGACAAAGTCGTAGTCGAGCGGATGGAATTCACCCTCGTCGCGGTCTTCCGGCTTGAAGGCTTTCTTCCAGGTGGCGAGTAGCTGTACTGGGTCGTTCTGCTCGCTCCAGTTGTCGCCGCATTCCATACCAGCGATGAAGATTTCGAAGCGCTCTACATAACGCGGGTCGCTCTGCATAGGCTTGGCCAGTGGCGAGATCTCGATTGGGTGGCCGTAGATGAATGTGGGCTGAATCAGGGTCTTTTCGACCTTCTCTTCAAAGGCGCGTACCAGCGCATTGCCGACGCTGGGCTGAGGGTCCTTGATGCCGATCGAAGCCAGCTTTTCGTTAGCTTCATCCACACTCGTGATTGCCTTGAAATCAATGCCAGTGGCTTCGAGTACCGCATCGGTCATCAGTACGCGCGGCCACACCTTGGCGAAATCTACCTCATGGCCCTTCACCTGAAACACCGTGCGATTGAAGACGCTGGTAGCAATGTGGCGGAAGAGATCTTCGATCAACTGCATGTTGTATTCGTAGTTCTCGTAGGCCGTCATGGTTTCGAGCATTACGAATTCCGGGTGGTGGCTGCGATCGATACCTTCGTTGCGGAAGTGGCGGCCGATTACGAACACCTTGTCGAAGCCCGCTGTTACCAGGCGCTTGAGATAGAGCTCGTGCGAGATCGCAAGGTACATGTCGGTAGAGAGAGCGTTGACATGAGTGATGAAGGGCTTGGCCGTACCTCCGCCGTACTGCGACTGGATGATCGGCGTATTGAATTCGAGAAAGCCACGTTCATTGAGGAAGCGGCGAATCTGAAAGAGCATCTGCGAGATCTGCTCAAAGTGCGTACGATTCTCCGGGTTCACCGTCGTATCGAGGTAGCGCTTGCGCAGAATGATCTCGCGATCCTTGATGCCAAAGTGCTTGTCGGGGAAGGCGCGCAGGCTCTTGGTGAGGATCCGCAAAGAATCGGCAATGATCGACATCTCGCCCGTCTTGGTTTTGCCCACCTTGCCCGTGCACTCGACGATATCGCCGACATCGAGCAAGTTGAAATTCTCAAAGCCAAGGGTGCCGGCGGCAGCGTCTGTGCCTTGCAGCTCGCCGCGGCGCAGCGCAATCTGCATGTTGCCGCTTTGATCCTGCACGTTGCCAAAGGCCATGCCGCCCATCTTGCGCCAGCTCATCAGGCGGCCGGCAACGGTTGCCGTCTGGCCTTCGAGCGCATCGTAGTTGCCCGTGACTTCGGCAGTCATGTGGGTGCGATTGCTTTTGGCCGGAAATGGGTTCAGACCCAGTTCACGCAAAGACGCAATCTTCTCAAGACGCACACCACGCAGGGTGGCCAGGGGCAAATTCGACAAGACTATACCTCAAACAAAAGGGGGATTTGGCGCAGCGCCATATCTCAGGATAGCGCTAGAGTGCCGCGATTAGCTTTGCCAGCAGCGCGGCGCGGTCGGGGATGCGCTCCACCAAAAAATTTTCGTTCAGCGTGTGGGCCCCTTCCCCCACGCAGCCCAGCCCGTCCAGAGTGGGTACACCGAGGGCAGCCGTGAAGTTGCCATCGCTGCCGCCTCCGGTCGAGGATTCCTCAAGCGCAATCTCGAGCTCCCAGGCCTGCTTCTTTGCGATGGCAAAGAGATCGCCGATCGCTTTGGTGCGTTCCATCGGTGGCCGGTTCAGGCCGCCCGTTACCTCGATCTTGCAGCGCTTGTCGAAGGGCTTCAACTTGCGAAACTGCTTGTCGAGTGCGGTGAAATCCTTCAGCCGCTCAATTCGGATATCCACTTCTACTTGCGCCTCTGAGGCAACCACGTTGGTGCGTGTGCCACCGCTGATCACACCTGGGTTTACCGTCAAGCCTTTTTTGAGATCGGTAAAGCCGGCAATCACCTCAATCTGTTTGGCGAGCTCAACAATCGCGCTGGCTCCTGCCAGAAAATCAACACCAGCGTGGCTTGCGATTCCCTTCACCTTCACCGTGTAGTCGCCAGTGCCCTTGCGGGCTGTCTTGAGCTTGCCCGTGAGGCCTGTGCCGGGCTCAACCACTAGGACGCAAGCAGCGTCCTGCGCCATCTTCTCAGTGAGCGCGCGCGAGGAGTCTGAGCCGATCTCCTCGTCGCTGTTGATCTGCAACACCACTGGCTTGCTGACGGGAATCTTTAGATCCTTCAGCGCTCGCATGGCAAAGACAAAAAGTGCGATGCCACCCTTGATGTCGAGGGCTCCCGGCCCATAGACACGGCCGCCGCGCACGGCGAAAGGAAACTTGGCCAGCGTCCCCAGGGGGTGCACAGTATCGGAGTGTGCAAGGCCCAAAATTTTCTTTCCGCGCTTTCGCGCGCCACCCAAATCGAATTCCAGCAACAGGTGTGGGCCAAGGCTAGCTGCCTTGACGCGCTTCATTTTGGCAATGTCGCGGGTTGCTTCTTCGAGGTAATCTGCAAAGCGGGTAACGCCTGCTTCATCACCACTGGGGCTCTCGATTTCCACCATCGCACGGAGAAACGAAAGCAGGTCTTCTTGTTTTGCCTGCATCCAGGCCAGAATTGGGTCCATCGGCGGATATAATAGCTTGTTTGCATGCCTGAACTAAATGTTGTCGAAATTCAGGACATTCTTCCGCATCGATATCCGCTCCTCCTCGTAGATCGAATTCTCGAAATCGAAGAGACCCGAATCGTCGGCATCAAGAATGTCACGGCCACCGAACCCCACTTCCAGGGCCATTTTCCAGACTTCCCGGTGATGCCTGGTGTTCTGATCGTCGAGTGCATGGCGCAGACGGCTGGTGTGCTTGTTCTGAGCCAGATCCCCGATCGCAAGAACAAAGTAGTGCTGCTCACCACCATCGAAGGTGCCAAGTTTCGCAAGCCTGTGATCCCGGGCGATCAGTTGCGCGTTGAGATGACGGTGATCTCAAGACGCTCCAACGTAGCCAAGATGCGCGGCGAAGCCCGTGTCAACAACGAGGTTGTCGCCGAATGTACTGTCATGTGTATCCTGCGCGACAAGGGCGCTTTATAAGGCGCTAATGCCGGTTCATCCATCGGCTATCGTAGATCCCCAAGCCAGCATTGATGCCAGCGCTGACATCGGGCCTTTCTGTGTCATTGGCCAGGATGTGGAGATTGGTGCGCGCACCCGACTGATGGCGCATGTCTACATCGAAGGCCCCACCGTGATTGGCGAAGACAATGTCTTCTTCCCCTATGCCACGGTCGGTGTTGCTTCTCAAGATCTGAAATACCACGGCGAGCGAGCCTACACACGAATCGGCAACCGCAACCGCATTCGCGAGTTTGTTTCGATCCACCGTGGCACTGAAGGCGGAGGCCTTGAGACGATCATTGGCGACGATAACTCGCTGCTTGCTTATTGCCACGTTGCCCACGACGTTCATCTTGGCAACCACTGCGTTCTCTCGAACGGCGTCACCTTTGCCGGGCACGTCACGATTGGCGATTGGGCAGTGATTAGCGCTCATTCGGCTGTGCATCAGTTCTGCCGCATCGGGCGGCATTCGATGATCGGTGGCTTCAGCGTCGTGGTGCAAGACGTGCTGCCCTTCTCACTTACAACAGGTTCTGGCCGGGATATCAAACTCTTCGACGTCAACAAGGTGGGCCTTGAGCGGCGCGGCTTTTCGCCCGAACAGATCCAGGCATTGCACAAGAGCTTCCGCTTGTTACGCGACAAAAAACTCAACACCACTAAGGCTGTTGAAGCGATCCGCGCCGAGGTGCCAGAGACTGCCGAGCGCGAGGAACTACTGGCCTTCATCGCCAGCTCACAACGCGGCTTCGTAAAGTAATGCCAGCCCGCTACGCGATCATTTGCGGCAATGGCCGCTTTCCGATTCTGGCTCTGGAGGCCGCCCGTCGCCAGGGTGATGAGGTAGTCGCCTTCGGCATCAAAGAAGAAGCCGATGCTTCGATTGAATCTCTCGCCACCCGCACTTACTGGATCTCTCTTGGCGCACTCAGCAAGCTGATCGACACGCTGCACAAGGAAGGCATCACCGAGGTGATGATGGCAGGCCAGGTGAAGCACGCCAGCATCTTCTCAGCCATCGTGCCCGACTGGCGCTTGCTCAAATTGCTGGGCAAACTGGCTACCAAGAATACAGACTCTCTGATTGGCGTCGTCGTCGATGAACTCAAAAGTGAAGGCATTGAGCTGGTTGCCTCAACCCGTCTTCTCACCAGCCTGCTTGCGACTGAAGGCCCGATGAGCCGACGCAAGCCGTCAAAGGAAGAAGTCGCCAATATTGAATACGGCCGCTCGATTGCCAACTTGATCGCAGGCCAGGATATTGGCCAGAGTGTCGCCATTGCCGATCAGGCTTGTGTCGCGGTTGAGGCCATGGAAGGCACCGATGAGATGCTGCGCCGCGCGGCCAGTCTGGTGAATGGCAAAGAGCTGACGCTTGTCAAAGTGTCGCGCCGCCGCAAGCACCTGTTGTTTGATGTACCTGTTACCGGGCCCACTACGATCGACGTGATGCGTGAATGCAAGGCCAAGGTGTTGGCTGTCGATGCGGGGCGCACGCTGCTGCTTGATAAGGATGCGTTGCTGGCCGCTGCGGATGCGGCTGGGATTGTAGTGGTGGGATTCGCTCCCCTCGAATAGCAACCTGAAGCCTAAAGTTGCAAAACAAGGCGTATTCCCAAATCCACCTTCCGCTGTAGACCCGGTGTCAGGGCTCCTGCAAACTCAATTAAAAAACTGCGATCCAGGGTCAGCAGTTGAGCGACATTCACAACCGAGTCGCGAACCAAACCACCTTTGCGAGCCGGCATCAAAACATTCCCAGGGGCACTGGCTAGCGCCAGATTGCTGGTAATCGTGGCTACTACTGCGGTTTGTATCAAGCTTGCATTAAAGAAGTCTGCTTGCACGACAAGCACGGGACGACGGTATCCCGGCTCAGAGCCGCGAGGTTCTGGAAGATCGGCCCACCAGATCTCACCCCGTCGAATTTCAATGTTTGTCACCAAGCTTCTTTCTTGAAAAGCTTAGCTTGCATTCGCGCTAATTGCGGGTCTAGCTTCGAAGAAGTACGCGAGTAAACCTCATTGAGACGCCTGGTGATTTCAGCGTTATCCTGCTGCTCCAAATATGCCGATACCGCTTTGGCATAAAGAGCGCTTCTGGAGAGCTTAAGGCGACGGGCAGTGGCATCCGCGCGGAGAAAAAGCTCGTCAGGCATAGAAACCGCAGTCTTCATACTCGAAGTATAACTTTAGTTATACCTGGTATTCACCGACAGGCTGCTGCAAGGGCGATACGCGCTACTTCACTCCACGCCAAAGCGTATTCCGAATACTCCTTCGCAGCCGCATCAAAATGCTGCACGTTGTCGGATCTTAGTGCAGCGGCGCAAACGGGTTGCAATGTTGAAAACTCCAAGCAGCAAAGCAAATTCTTTGTAAGTTTCCAGGCCTTCCGCAATACTACCTATCTGTGAACGCAAACTCGCAGCAACGGGACGAACGATTCCAAAACTTGCTCGATAACTATGCCCCGGCGCTACGAAGGCTCTGTGCCGCTCACCGGCGGGAAGCGCAAGATCAGCAGGATCTCTTTCAGGAAATCGCAGTTGCCCTGTGGACTGCACTCCCAAATTTCAGGGGAGATTCCAGCGAGAGAACCTGGCTCTACCGAATCGCCCACAATGTTGCCTTCACCGATGCAGCTCGCCGTGAGCGCGGCCAGAACAAAGAAGCTCCTATTGAAGAAGCTCCTCCACTAACAACAACCGACCAGGAGCAACGGGCAAACCTGCTTGATGCGGTGCGGAGGCTCGCATCCATGGAGCAGCAACTGGCGCTTCTCTATCTGGAAGGGCTCACCACCAAAGAGATCGCCGAAGTACTAGGAATTACCGAAGGCAACGCTGCGGTGAGGCTCACCCGGCTTCGCCAACGGCTCACCGCAATTCTCAATCCGAAGGAAACTCAACATGAACGAAGTAGATAACTTGCGCAACTTGTGGCAAAAAGACAATTCAACCAAAGAGAACCGAATGATTTGGAAGCATCTGATCGACGAGAAGCGCTCGAGCTTTGAACACCAAATTCGATCGGCAAACG
Organism: Bryobacteraceae bacterium; assembly: GCA_947456995.1. Taxonomy (GTDB): domain Bacteria; phylum Acidobacteriota; class Terriglobia; order Bryobacterales; family Bryobacteraceae; genus Bryobacter. Next base: position 7,428 of record CANGVB010000129.1, read on the forward strand.
GGGCAGAATACATGGTCGCGATAACCCTTAGTCCCCTACTTGGCCTCCTGGCCTGGAAGGCAAAATTCCCGTTGGTCCAGATGGGATACGGCCTCTTGTCGGCAACTCTTCTTGCGATGGCTTGGGCCACATGGCTGACCCACCGGCAGTGGCCGCGAACTAGCGACCACAGCCTTCGAGATCATTTGACTTTGTTGATTGCCTGCTACGACCGGCGCATCCGATTTCTGCGCAATGGGAGGGCCCTCGTGAGCCTGCCCATGTGCGGCGGAGTTCTTGCAGTGGTGATGGGGATCCCACACCAAACCACAAGTGTCTCTGCGTGGATCCTTACCAGCGTTCTCTTGTTGGCTTTCCTGGCAGGACAGTGGTGGTCATACCGGGATGCCAAGCTGATGATTCTCAAAAAGCGAGGGGACGCAGCGGGACTGCTCACAGAACTCTCGACTGACCCAATCTGACCGGGTCCAGCCCAGCAGCGGCAATCTTCTCGATTGAGCCGTCCATCTCCTCAGCCGTTGCATAGAAACTTGCCCAAGGCCAAAGCTCCGCATTAGCAATGGGGTCGGCCAGCACTCGTGCAAGCTCCTGCCTGTATAAGAGTGAGTACTCTGGGGACTTGCGATCCAACATTGCGAGGGCCTCAAATCGAATCGGCCACCACCCGCCCTCCTTTGGCCAGCCGTAATCCATTACACGCACCTCCAGAGCCCGCATCCCGGCACGGGTAAGTTTTTTGCGTCTGAACGCCGTAATCTGACCAAGTGCAAACACACACCAGAAGCGCAGGTCTGGCGAAGGATCACGGCTGCAACGAATCAATGCCTTGATCGCCCTCCGGTGTTGTAGACATCCCAGGCACTCTGCAGCCTGGGAGCGA
>CANGVB010000130.1 GCA_947456995.1 Bryobacteraceae bacterium
CGAATGGTCGATGCGGTCCGTCGTCATCGAGCGCACGAAACTCACCCGGTCGACCACCCTCTGAAAGTGCGGCAACAGATTCGAGATCTCCCGCCCACTCTTGCCACAACGAGTAAACTCCCATGGGCTAGCCATGATCTGCTGCGACCCATTCAGCGCGCGTCCCTTGATTTCAAACGGAGCAGGCTTGCCATCGTGTTTCCGTAACAGCGGCTTGGGGTCAAACATATCGATGGTGCTCGGGCCGCCACCGATATAGATGAAGATCACATTCTTTGCCTTGGCAGGAAAGTGTGGCTTGCGAGCTGCCAGCCCGGCACCACTGGCGATCATTGAATTCAGTGCCAGGCCACCAAAGCCAAGGGCCACTTCTTTTAACGCTTCACGTCTCGATCGAAACATAGTGCTGAGTTCTTTCTCTCTAGTAGCTGTACAGAAAATCATTCGCCCCAAACAGAGCCTGCACAAAGAATCGCAAGCCTTCCTTCGGGTCGTCACTGGCCGCAATCAATTCCCGGGCCACCTTCAATTCGCCTTCGCGGCCTTCTCTCGAATAAGCCGCCAGAAAAGACCGCCGCACCGCTTCCTCAATCACCCCTCCACTCTGCTCCAGCAGTTGTGAGGCAAAGGCCCGCGACACCTTTTCTATGAACGGGCTGTTCAGCAGCGCAAGCGATTGCGTAGGCAGCGCAGACCGAAAGCGCTGCGTCTCATGATCGGTGTTCATGGTCGGCGCATCAAACGCATGCAGGAAAGCCACCGGCCTGGTGCGCGATTGTTTCAGGTAAAGGCTGCGTCGGCGCGCATTGCCCTTCTCATCATCCTCAAGCCACTGCCCATCTGCACCGCGCTTGAGTGGCTCAGGCTTGCCGAACATCTTCTTGTCCAGCAGCCCGCTCACGGCAAGCATCGAATCGCGAATACTCTCCGCCTCCACACGCAACGGCGCTTTACGCCACAGCAGATGATTCGAAGGGTCCAGCTTCAGCGCTTCTGTCTTTTCCGCTGAATCCTGGCGATACACCTGCGACATCACAATCTGCTTCGTCAACCATTTCAGATCCCAGTTGTGTTCCTGAAAACTCACTGCCAGGTAGTCGAGCAACTCCGGGTGAGTGGGCTTCTCGCCCTGCACACCAAAGTCGTCGACACTACGCACAATCCCCTCACCAAAGTGGAATTGCCAAACTCGATTTACAAAGACGCGAGCCGTCAGCGGATTCTCTTTCGATACCATCCAGTTGGCCAGCGTCAGCCGTCGCCCGGTGTGATTCCATTCCGGATGCTCCTTCGGGTCAGGAAACGCAAACGGCTTCGCCGGATTATCAAGAACAGCAGGAAGCCCCGGTTCTACCTTCGCTCCAGGAGCCAGATAATTGCCGCGCGTCAAAACATAAGTGGGCGATGGCGTTTTAGACACATCCCACGCCGCTTCGATGTAGTTCGGCTCAACCGCACTCTGCTTCTTCCTCCGCGCAGCCTTCTTGTCGATCACTTCGTCTTTCCACTTCTTGAGCTCCGGAAACTTCTCGTCCATCTCAAGATCGGTCATCACGTCCTTGGGAGCGCTCCGGTCGATTTCAAGATCCGGGTCGTCTTCGATCAACTTACGCAACTCAAGTCGGCGAGTCTGGCTCAGTTCGCGTCCCATCCGCAACTCCGCCCGAAAACGCTGATAAGAAGCTTCGAGCAAATCCTCCAGCCTGCGAATCGTCTTGGCATCATTGCTCGTGACATCGGCAATCCACGCATCGCGCTGCGCCTGCGGCATGTCCAGCACCATGCGGCTCGGCCAGGGCCCAAAGCCCAGGTTCGCTGCCAACCAGTTTTCCGGGTCCCAGACCGACTGATACACCGCCGTCAGCTTGTAGTAATCCCGCTGCAGCAGCGGGTCAAATTTATGATCGTGGCACCGCGCACAACCCACAGACAAACCCATCACTGTAGAGAGGCTGGTCTCAACCGTCTTCTGCAGTGCATCGAAATACTTGTCCACCTCATAGATGGTCTGGTTGTCGGTAATGTCGGCGACAGTGCGCAAAAATCCAGTTGCCGTGATTGCCTCAAGCTGCTCCGGTGTCGGCGTCGATCCCGGCTTGTAATTCACCAACTGATCCCCGGCAAACTGCTCGAGCAAAAAGCGATTCACCGGCTTGTTCGCATTAAAGGCGCGGATCACATAGTCGCGATACTTCCAAAGTGCCTCGCGCTCGCCATCCCCGGCGTCCCCGCGCGTATCGGAATACCCTGCCAGATCCAGCCAGTGCCGGCCCCAGTGTTCCCCATAATGTTCTGAAGCCAGCAAACGGTCCACCAGCTTCTCGTAAGCATTTGGCGAGCGATCTTCAAGAAACGCCTTCGCCTCACTAGCCGTCGGCGCAAGCCCGGTGAGATCAAAGTAAAGGCGCCGCATCTGATTCACCTTGCCAGCCTCGCCTTGCATCGTCCAACCCTTGGCCTCAAGCTTGGCCTCAACAAAAGCATCAATTGGGCTACGCACCAGATCGCGCCGCTTCACCTCAGGCACTGCCGCCTTCACCGGAACTTGAAACGACCACCAACGCCTCGCCTCCGGCGTAATCCGAGCCGCCTCTCGCGCCTGCTGCGCCTGATCCAGTTCGTTCTGCGGAAAACGCCCATGCTCAAGATAAGCCCGAATCAACTGTTTATTTGCCGCCCCCAGCTTGCCACCCATCGGCATGCGGCCCGAATCAATCAACATCCATATCAGGCTTCGTTCCGGCTTACCCGGGGCCACTGCCGGCCCGCTCGCACCACCTGCCATCAGCCCGGCAAAGGTAGACAGATCAAGACCACCCATCTTCTTCTCCGGGCTATGACATCCGACGCAGCTCTTCTCCAGCACAGGCAGAATTTCGTCCTTGAACAAGGGAGCTCTCTGCGCCAGCGCGCAACTGGAAACCAGGACGAGAATTGGCCATTTCACGCTACAATTTCTATCACTTTGCGTGACTCAACACAATGCAGGGGATACTGAAAAGGTGAACGCTGACCCACGAATTGCGGCCTTCCTCAGTCGTTATCCGCAATACGAACAAACCCAAATCCTCGACCAGCTACGGCAATCCGAATACGGCCGGCTCGACCAGTCCAGCCAGGTTTATGTCGACTACACCGGCGCCGCCCTCTACGCTGATTCTCAAGTCGCCAAGCACCTCGAACTGCTCCGCCACAACGTCTTCGGCAATCCTCATTCGGCCAACCCATCGTCCATCGCCATGACCGATCTCGTCGAGCGAACCCGCCGCACCACCCTCGACTATTTCAAGGCCCAGAACAACTACCATCTCGTCTTCACCCTCAACGCCTCTGGCGCCCTCAAGCTCACCGGCGAATCCTTCCCCTTCACCACCGGCAGCCGCTTCCTCGCCACCTTCGACAATCACAACTCGGTCAATGGCATTCGCGAATTTGCCCGCACTCGTGGCGCAACGGTAGACTATTCTCCGCTCGCTTATCCCGATCTGCGCATCGATGCCGAAGCTCTCGACAAAAACCTGAGTTGCATCGATAAGCGCCACCATAACCTCTTCGCCTTCCCCGCGCAATCCAACTACAGCGGCGTCAAACACTCCCTCGATTGGGTCGCCAAAGCGAAAGCCTTAGGCTGGCGAGTCCTCCTCGACGCAGCCGCCTTCGTACCCACCAACACGCTCAACCTCACCGAAGTACAACCCGATTTCGTCAGCATCTCTTTCTACAAGATGTTCGGCTACCCGGCCGGGCTCGGCGCACTCTTGATCCACAAAGACGCGATGCCAATCCTCGAGCGCCCCTGGTTCGCTGGCGGTACCGTAAACTTCACCACAGTCCAGGCCCAATCGCACATTCTCTCCCAAGGCGAAGCTGCCTTCGAAGACGGCACCATCAACTACCTTTCGATCCCCGCCGTCGAAATCGGCCTAGCCCATCTCAACTCAATCGGCATCGACACAATTCAAACCCGCATTCATTGCCTCACTGGCTTCCTGCTCGATCAGTTGCAATCCTTGCTCCATGCCAACGGTAAGCCCTTCGTCAAGCTGCATGGCCCCCGCGACACCACAGCCCGAGGGGGAACGATCACCTTCAATCTCTACGATCCCCAAGGCGCGCGTCTCGATTACCGCCGTGTCGAAGAACTCGCGGGCGTAGCCGGCATCTCTCTCCGCACTGGCTGTTTCTGCAATCCCGGAGCCAATGAAACCGCCGAAGGCCTCACCGAAGCAGACCTCCGCGCTGGCCTGTCCCTGGGTGCCGATCTCAATCTCCCCAACTTCGTAAAGCTGATGGATTCCCGTGGCAACAACAAGAGCGCCGGTGCCATCCGCGTCTCACTAGGGCTTGCCACCAATTTCAGCGATGTTGCCCGCGTCGTAGATTTCCTCTCGCAATACCTCAATCAGTCCATGGCCACCATAGGCGAGGTCAGCGTAGAAGACGACACCTGCCGCGTCATCCGCGACAGCAGCTAACTACCGAATCTTGAGATTCCGAAACCACGCCATAGATCCGCCATGGTTTTGCAGCGCGATCGTACTCCGGCGCGTCAGGCTCTTTTTGTAAGCCTCCAGCCGGCTCGGGTTCTTCTTGAGATTCGCTTCAATCTCGGGCGAATCCAGTTGGATGGCCAACACGCGTTTCCCGTTGATCCAGTGTTCAACACTCATGCCCTGCTTCTTGAGCAGGCCAGTATGCCATTCACCGGTTGCAGCATTGGCAGCCGTCTCCGGCGCAGCCAACCCATAGAGGGCGCCCGTCTTCTGCATCGGCTTCCAGGGCTCGCTATCTTCGATCAGTTGGAACTCACATGCGCTCAGGTATTGTTGCCCGCGTGTCCCGGCGCGAAAGCTACGCCCCGGCACTCTCTTCCCCTGCGCCCACCCAGCCTTCTCATTCTCAAAAAAGATGCGCTCGGCAATCGAATACTTCACACCGCTATTCCCACCCTTTTCGATCTTCCAGTCGAAAGAGAACTCGAAGTCCATATACTCATCAACCGACTCTAGATCTTCGAGCAGCCCTGGATTTGGATTCGTCCGAAAGCACCCATCGGCAATCTCCCAGCTATCCCCAGCCGGATCCAGCTTCGATGGGTCTCTCCATCCCGCAAACGATTTACCATCAAAAGCACTCCGCCACTCATTACCCGGGGCGGCCAGCATCAGTGAAAAACTCCTTCTGGTCATCCCAGTTTTTTCCTCGCCAGCGGCACTGCATAGGCAGCAGGCGGGTTATGGCCACGGTTCGCTCCAGCCTTCTTGTAAAGTTCCATCGCTTCGTCCTTACGGCCTAGCTTCTCAAGCGCTTCCGCCTTCAAGCACATGATGAACGCATCATTCTGATTGGCCTTTTCAAAATCCACCAGAGCCTTGGCCGCATCACCCAGATACAGCGCAACATAGCCCGTCAGATAAGGCAGAAAGGGGTCCTGCTGCTTGCGTAAATCAGTCATCTTCTCCAGCGCAGCTTTGGCAAGCGCAACATGCTTTTCAGCCAGGTCTTTCTTACCCCTGCGAGCGGCAATGCGAGCCTTGGCATTCTCCAGTCGAAACTCCCACAGAGCCTTGCGATCTGATGAAATCTCCGGCTCTTTCAAACCCAGTTCCGTACCCTTGGCGTACCACTTCTCTGCCGCATTCAAATCGCCGGAATCAATGCAAACCCGCGCCGCTTCATTCGCCATCTCCCCTTGCTGATAAAACGCGTTCTTCGGCTCTTCCTTCTCGCGCGTCGCCCAATAAGCCATCACTTGCATTTCGTATTCCACCGTCTTGGCGCAATTGCGTTCAAACGCATAAGACATGGCCATGATGCGCTGAGCATTCGCTTTCAATAGCGGCGTCGCCGCACTATCGATCTCGCGTTGAATCAGGCTGCGAGCTCCTGCATAATCCCCAGCCAGATCAAGCTGCACAGCCTGCCGCAAGCCCTCCGGCATCTGCGGGCGGCCGCCCTGAGCCATCAGCACAGAGACCATCCCCAACATCGAAAACACAAGCTTCATGCTAGAGATCATTTCACGTACTCAACGCCGTAGCAAGAGTCGCACGCGATTGCGCAAATCCACAAACGGCCAAAAAACAGCGAAGAAAAGAATCCAGAAAATGAAAGCAAAGAAACCCGCAATCGCAGCCAGTGCATCCCACTCTCCTTTCGCCGCCAGATAAGCATCATTGTCCACAACATAGTAGGGGTCGGCCAGCCGGATTCCCTTCTTTTCGACCAGTATCCGCAAATAGCCGGGAAGGGAATTCTTCTGCAGAATCCCTGTAGCTTCGGGCGTTCCCCGGCTCGAGATCAGAAACCGCACCGGCTCTTCCGGCTTCCACGCGATCTGCGTCACCGGCAACAGGCTACGCATCTTCGCCCCCTGCCTTGACGTCGCACCCTTCCCAAGAGCCCATATCCCAACGTAAGAAAGCATGTACTTGTTTTGGCTCTGTCCCACCAGCTGCGTCATTCCCTCTGCCGGTTCGCTGCCCGCACCCTCAACCGAAACGACCCTCGGCTTCGCATTCAGGTCTGGACTACTCCAACTCTTCCATCCTCCCAGTCCAGCAAGCAACGTAAGTCCCACCGTTACCGAGAAGAAGATCACCATGGGACGCAAACTATCCCGCCGCAATTGCACCGTGCGCTTTTCGGTATTTGTCACCAATATCAGCGGAACTACAACCAGAACGAAAAAGGAAAAGGCTTCCCAAAATCCTTCGAGCAGACTCCCCCGGCTTTCAATCTGCCATCGCATCAGCCAGCCCGAAAGCCCAGCACCCGTATAGAGCCCGTAGCAATAGTAAAGAAAGCCACCAGGCAGCAGGCACAAAGCTAAGTTATGCAGCCACTTCATCCCCGCCAGCCTTTTTGTAGCCTTACGGAAAGCTCCCGTACCAATGCGGCGTTAGCGGATTCTTCAACCCGGTTCACATTCTCCTGCGGGTCTTCCACCAGATCATAAAGCTCACGCCCAGCCAGCGTCTTGTCCTTCCATCTCCGCCATTCCACATAGCGATGACGTTCGGTCCGGATTGCATAACCCATGTACTCAACCCCATCCGGTGCAACCCAATTCCCCTCGCGAAGGAACTGATGGAAGACCGCCGCCTTGCCCCTGCGCCGTGGATTCTCAAGCAAAGGCAAAAAGCTCCGCCCCTCTAGCTCCGGAGCACGAGCAATCCCGGCAAGCTCACAAAGAGTCGGGTAAACATCAACAAACTCCACCATCCCCTGGCATTGCCCACTCCGATACCCAGGCGCCCTTACAATCAAAGGCACGCGCGCATCCACCTCATAGTTCGTCATCTTGCCCCACCCGTTGTGTTCCCCAAGCTTCCACCCATGGTCGCCCCACAACACAACAATCGTGTTGTCACGCAAACCGTTCTCATCCAGCGCACGCAGCAGCCGCCCAACCTGCGCATCGGTATAGCTGACCGAAGCATAATACCCATGCCTCAAATGCCTTGCCTCAGCCTCACTCAAGCTGGCCTCATGAGGCTTCGGGCCTTTGAGAAAACCCTGATACCCACGCAATTCCCGATTCATATTGCCGGCCATCAACGGCGCACCCTTGGGCAAAAAAGGATTGGCCGCAAGCGGCAGCTTCTTCGGGTCGTAAAGATCCCAATACTTCTTCGGAGCATTAAAAGGAAGGTGCGGCCGGTAATAACCCACACCAAAGAAAAATGGCTCCTGCTTGCCGCCGTACTCTTTCAGCTTCGCAACCGCAACATCCGTTTGCGCCCCATCGTAATAGGCGTTATCGGGCACATCAGGCGCTTCCGTCGCGGAGTTCTTCAGATACCACTGCCCGTATCGATCGATGTGCCGCCCCTCTTGGCCACGAGCAACAATCTCCTTCTTGCGCCGCTCAAGCGCTGCCACTTCCGCCTCACTCCGGTAAACAGCATCCGGGTCAAACGGGAAGCCGTCAATGTGCAGATCGGGCTCACTGTACGATGCCGGGTCTGGAAAGCTGTTGTGAAAGATCTTCCCAATCTCTGCCGTGCGATATCCGTTCTGGCGAAAACGTTGCGGCAGCGTAACGGCGTTAGGCGTCGTCTGGCGAAACGGCGTCTTCAGATCCCAAACCTTCAACGTATCCGGCCGCGACCCGGTAAGCAGGCTCGCCCGCGAAGGATTGCACACCGCCATCTGACAGTACGCACGATGGAACACCATCCCGCTAGCCCCAAGCGCATCCATGTTCGGGCTATGAACATGCGGCGCACCATAGACACCAAACTCAGGCCTCAGATCATCAACAGCAATAAACAGGACATTCGGGC
>CANGVB010000131.1 GCA_947456995.1 Bryobacteraceae bacterium
AGGAACCGGGCGCAGCTAAGAAATAGGGATCATTGCGAGCTCTCTACACAGACCTTTACCAACTCACCATGTCGGCCGGCTACTGGATGGCGGGCAAGACGAGTGAGACGGCGACCTTTGAACTCTTTGTTCGCAGGCTGCCGCCCAATCGCGATTTTCTGGTGGTTTGCGGGCTATCTCAGGCCATTGAATACCTCACCGGGTTGAAATTTCTCGATCGCGAGATTGCCTATCTAAAGGGCTTGCCGCAGTTCGAGAAGGCACCTTCCGCATTTTGGGACTATCTGGCCGGGTTTCGATTTACCGGTGATGTGAGTGCGGTTCCCGAGGGTACGGTTATGTTTGCCGGGGAGCCTCTGCTTACCCTGCGTGCGCCGTTGATTGAAGCCCAGATCCCTGAGACTTACCTGCTGGCAACGATAGGCTTTCAGACGGTAATCGCCAGTAAGGCGGCCCGCATTTTGAAGGCTGCAGCCGGGCGTGACGTAGTGGAGTTTGGGTGCCGCAGGGCGCATGCCCCCGAGGCCGGCTGTCTGGCCGGCCGAGCTGCTTTTTTGGCCGGTTGTGTAGGCACCAGCAATGTCGCGGCCGGGATGCAGTTTGCCGTGCCGGTCTTTGGCACCGCAGCACATAGTTGGGTTTTGAGCTTTGAGAACGAGGCCGAGGCGTTTCGACGCTTGCAGGATTTACTCGGCGAGCGGACGGTGCAACTCATTGACACCTATGACACGGTTGAGGGTGCGCGGCAGGCAGCGGCGATGGGGCAGCCTTTGTGGGGAGTGCGACTCGATAGTGGAGACTTGCTGGGATTGTCGCGTGAAGTGCGAAGAATTCTCGATGAGGCCGGAATGACTGCGGTGAAGATCATGGCGACAAATGATCTGGACGAGACTACGATTGCCGCGCTCGTCGAGCAGGGCGCACCAATTGATGTATTTGGAGTAGGAACCAGTCTGGCTACCAGCTTTGATGCGCCAGCCCTGTCTGCTGTCTATAAGTTGGTGGAACTCGAAGCGGGCGGGCAAACTCGTTATGCTTCCAAACACAGCGAGGGTAAGCGGACTCTGCCCGGAGCAAAGCAGGTGTTTCGCTTCGCTGACCGCGACGTCGTCGGCTTGCAAACCGAAGCGCTGCCAGCGGGCGCAGAGCGTTTACTCAAGCAGGTAATAGTGGGCGGTGAGGCGATTGTCGATGAGAAGAACATCCGTAGAATTCAGGAATACGCACGCCAGCAGATTGCCGATTACGGGAAGCCAGGACGGCAAGTAGAACTTAGCGCATCGCTGAGTGCACTTGCAGCGTCTCACTAGGTAGGGATGAAAACTGCCTACATCGACGTCGATACACAACTGGACTTTGTTGTGCCCGCTGGCGCCCTCTACGTGCCCGGGGCAGAGCGCATCCTGGCGCGAGTTGGGGAGTTGAACCGCGAAGCCATAACGGCGGGCCATTTGTTGATCGCAACAATGGATGCCCATAGTGAAAACGACGTGGAGTTCCAGAGTTGGCCGCATCATTGTGTGGTGGGCAGCCTGGGCCAGCGTAAGGCCGAGCAGACGATAGTAAAGGGGATGCGGGTAGTGGAGAAGCAGAGTGTGGATTGCTTCACAAACCCGGAGATGGCTGAGATCCTGCGGCTTGAGGGAGTTGAAGAAGCGCTCGTCTATGGCGTTGTGACCGAGATTTGCGTTTTGAATGCAGTGAGGGGATTGTTGGATCGCGGCATCCGCGTTCGGGTGATTGCGAATGCCGTGAAAGAGTTGAATGTTGACGCCCGAGACCGCTTTTTTGAAGAAGTCAGGGGGCGTGGAGGAAAAATCGCCTAATTGGCGCTTGCGACTTCGGCCGGAATCGGGATGCTGGGTGCCATGCCCCACAGCCGCTCGAGATCGTAAAAGCTGCGAGATTCTTCACTGAAAATATGAATTACGAAATCTCCGTAATCCATCAAAATCCAGTTGGCGGACTCGTAGCCCTCCGTCGAGATGGGTTTATAACCCAGCTGGGCGAGCTGACCGCCAATCTCGTCACTGATCGCGTGGTTCTGACGGGGGTTGGTTCCCGAACAAATGAAGAAATAGTCAGTAAAACCGGATATTTCCTCAATGTCGAGGACCTTCAAATTGAGTGCTTTTTTAGACTCAGCGGCGCGGCAAGCGGCCAAAAGTTCGGGGGAAAGGGTTGCTAGGGTGTTGCTCAAACTTGCTCCATGAATATGGGCTTCTGAGCGGCAGAATACTACACTAATGAGAGTGCGTCAAAGCTTTTTGTTGATCGGGACGGTTCTTTTGACCCTGGCAATAGCCTCGGGACAAGAGCCGCTTGCTGTCCAAAAAGCCCGTCAGGACCTCGAACGGCTGAAGGAATTGGCAGCGATTGGGGCAATTTCGAAAGCTCGGCTGACTCAGGCAGAAGAAAAGCTGGGTGATGCCCAGGATGAAGACACTTTGCGGCGGCTCCTGTATGGCAAGGTTGGCGTAGAGGAGTTAAGCGAGGCCCAGGCCCGCGAAGTGGTAGCGGCGGCGCAACGGCGGGTAGACCGCGTGGCAAAGCAGTATCAGGGGCAAGTCGGCCTGGTCGAGCAGGGCGTTGTGTCCAAAAGTCACATCGACGAATTTGAGCGCCAGTTGGCGGATCGACGTTTGGGTCTGCAGTTGGCCGAAGGCCGCGCGAAGATCTTTGAGGACTTGCTCAACATGGCGCGGGCGGAAGAGCTCTTTGTTACCGAACTCCACGATGAAGAGCTGACACCGAAGCCCATCGTCGAAAGCTTTACCGGCAGCGGTGTCTTTAAAGACGCCCACTTGAAATACATCGAAGCTGGCTTCGAGAAACAATTTCACAAGCACTTGCCAGTGAGCGCACGAGGCCAGACCCCTCTGCATACCGCTTTGGGCTTCGATCATTCAGGCAGGGTGGACGTGGGTGTTAACCCGGATGACGAAGAAGGACAGTGGCTGCGAAGCCAGTTGCAAACTTTGCGTGTCCCATACATTGTGTTGCGCGCGATGATCCCTGGCAAGAGCACCGCACCGCACATTCACATCGGATTGCCAAGCACACGGCTGAAGAGTGCAGACACGCAGAGTGGCGGCGGTCTAAACTAAAAACTCCACTTCAGGAAAATACTTATGTCTGAAAACGCCGTTACTCCCACGAAGCTTCGTGTCCTTGTGCCCGCCGAGAAAATCAAAGAGCGCATTGAGGAACTAGGCAAACAGATCAGCGCCGACTATAAGGGACCGATCATTGTGATTGGCATTCTCAAGGGCGCATTTATCTTCATGTCAGATTTACTGCGTGTGGTGGAGTTGCCGACGCGGGTGGACTTTATGGGCATCTCCAGCTACGGAAATTCGAAGTCCACCTCAGGTGAAGTTCGCCTGACGAAGGATCTGGACATGAGCGTGGAAGGCCTGGACGTGCTGGTGGTGGAGGATATCGTCGATAGCGGCGTGACGCTGACCTATCTGATTCACCTCCTGAGCCAGCGGCGGCCAAGATCGATTCGCATTGCTGCGCTGCTCGACAAGCCCGACCGCCGCATGCGGCCAATCAAGGTGAACTATTGCGGCTTTGAGATTCCCGATGAGTTTGTAGTCGGCTATGGCCTGGACTACGCCGAAGACTACCGCCATCTCAAAGATATCTGCGTTCTGGAGAGCTAGCGCTTTTGATTCTGGCAAGGCGCGAGCTGAGGTAACGGCGCAAGCCGGGGTCTGTTGTAAGGCCCAGGCCTCGTTCGAGGCTCAAGCAGGCCAGATCCAGTTGCCCGAGCATTTCGAGAACATAACCTCGGGCCAGCCACCAGGATTGGTAATTCCTCACCAAAGCAGGATCGATATCGTCCAGAAGCTTAAGGCCTCGGGCGGGATCCTGACTGGCGTGGGCTACGGCCCTTCCTACCAATGAACCAACAGTGGGATGTTGATCCACCAGTGCGTCATAGAGGCTAGCGATTTCCGGCCAGGGGACCACACCCGTGAAAGCCCTGTAGCAGTGTGCGGCGTGGATGGAAGCTTCGATCTGAAAAGGGCCGGGTTGCGCCATTTCTGAAGCAGTTGCCAGGAGAGTGTAGCCTTCTTTCATCAGCCCGGAATCCCAAAGCCCGGTCTGCTGTTCGAGGAGTGGGATGAAATCTCCGTCGGGAGAGGTTTGCGCGGGGCGTCTCGCCTGACAGAAACAGAGCAGCGCAAGGAAGCCCAGAGCCTCTGCGCTTTCCGGCACAAGCGTGGCGATGAGCCGCGCGAGATACTCCGCCTCGCTGCGCAAGTCCTCGGGATCTGCAGCATCGAGAAGACTCGTCTGCCCGCCCAGAAAGTAGGCGGCATAGGTGGCCTCAAGAAGTGAATTAAGCCTGTCTGGCATGTCCTGCGGGTCTGGACGCTCGTAGGCCATACCGGAATCGCGGATCTTCTTTTTGGCTCTGGTGAGGCGCTTGGTGAGGGTATCCGGAGGCGTCAGAAATGCCGCAGCCATCGTCTTTACTTCAAGCCCCAACACCGTCTGCAGAATCAAGGCCGGTCTTACAGCAACGTCGATGGCAGGATGAGCGCAAATGAGCATCAGGCGCAAACGCTCATCAGGAAAGTCTTTCGAAGGTTCAGCCCGAATGATCGTGCTGTCGTTAAGCGGATCGAAGATCAAATTGCGCCGGCTCTCATCAATCAGCTTGCGGCGGGCAACCGTGAGAAGCCAGCCCTCTGGAGAGGCGGGTACGCCCTGCTGCGGCCATTTAGAGAGGGCAGCGGCGAAAGCCTCCGACAGGGCATCTTCTGCGGCCGGGAGGTCTCGCCACTGAAGCGCAAGATAGGCCAGAAGACGCCCGTAGGAGGTTCGCGCGACACTCTCGGCTGCAGCCTGAGCGTTGCAATCCATTCAGCTAGTTCTCACTCATGCTCAGAATGGGCCTTACTTCGGTTGAGCCTGAGATGCTGCTTGGGCTGCGTTCTGCCCATTGCAGGGCATCGTCAAGCGAAGCAACGTTGATAACGAGATAGCCGCCAAGCAACTCTTTGGTATCGGCATAGGGGCCGTCCTGCACTTGACGCTTGCCATCTCGAATGCGAACGGTGCTGGCAGTGTAGGGTGCCTTCAGCGCATTGCCACTCTTGACAATGCCCGCACCGTAGATCGCATTCATATAGGCGCGCCAGGATTCCCAATAAGTGGCCGAGGCCGGATCGTTCTTTTCTCGTTCGAGGTCTTGCGCGGGGCTGTTGAACATCAGCATGAAGTCCATGTATTTATTTCCTTATTTCGTATTTTGAATGGGCTAGGCCCAGGGTTTCAAGACAAGCTTGCCTTCGGTCTTGCGCTGCTCGAGCAGATTGTGGGCCAGGCTGGCCTCGGCAAGGGGAAGAGTTGTAATGCGTGGAATCTGAATTTTGCCAGCAACAACATCCTGCATCAGCTCATAAAGAGCCCCGCCAGCTACGCGAGGTCGATCCATAAACCAGCCGCCTATGTTGAAGCCCATGACTGACTGATTTGGCGCGGGGCTGTAGAAGATCTTCTCGGCTGCCGCTGCGTCCAGAGTCGAAGAAATACCACTTGCAGCACCATAGACAACAAGTCTTCCGAATGGCGCAAGGCAGCTTAGGGTCTCGATCAGGGACGGGCCACCGGTGGCTTCAAGCGCGACATCAACTCCGCGCCCGCCGGTGATATCAAGCACCGCCGAGGGCCAGTTGGCGAGCGAAGAGTTGATCGCCTCGTGTGCTCCAAGGGACAACGCCAGCTTGCACTTGGCCTCGCTGCTGACTGCGGCGATGATTTTAGCTGCACCGATCTGCCTGGCAAGCTGGATGGCGAAGCTGCCAACGCCGCCAGTGGCCGCCGGGATCAGGACGCTCTCTCCCGATTGCAAACGTGCGGCCTCGGTGAGGATCAACTTCGCCGTACTTCCGGCGATAAGCAACGTGCTAGCAGCATCAAAAGAGAGGCCCTCGGGCATTGGCATCGCCGTGGCTGCGTACGACACAGCGTACTGAGCATATCCGCCGAAACCGGTTGGGCCAGCCAGGGCAAATACTTTGGTGCCGACGGGCGGGCCGTCCACTCCTGGGCCATGAGCTTGCACTGTACCCGCAATTTCGCCACCGGGGATAAAGGGAAACTCCGTCGGGAAGGGATAGGCATCACCTCTACGCCGCTTAACGTCAGAGAAGTTGACGCCCGCAGATTCCACGCGAATCAGCAGCTGTCCAGGGCCTGGCTCAGGCACGGGGATGCTGTCCAGCACAAAAACAGAAGGCCCGCGTTTGTGGACACGGGCCGCTTTCATAAAGTTGGGAGTCATACGATTTTCCTTTCGTCATTTAGACATCAAGTGAAATCGATGTCTCGCTGGGGTGACGAATGGAAAATCGCAGAACGGACAAATCGCCGAAGTATTTTTTGCTTAGACCTTCGGCTTGGGGGCAGGGAGAGCGAATGCCTTGCAGGCGCTATCGAAGCCCATCTTGCCGTGGGTGCCGTCGCAGAAGGGCTTGTTGTTGCTAAGCCCGCAGCGGCATAGGCCAATCGCGGTGCGGCCGGCGAGATCGAAGGCGTTACCTTCTGCGTCTACGATGTGGAACTCCCCTTCGATGCGAATGGGGCCGTTGTTGAAAATAGTTACTTTAGTTGACATAGGCTGAAAGAGTGATGATCTCACGGCTTTGGCTGCTTTGGCTGATCGCAATCCCGGGTCTGACTGCACAATCGCTGCAGCAGGAAGACATTCTGCGACTGGCCCGAATCAAGACTGCGATCAAAAAACACCTTCAGGGGATGCCCAACTACACCTGTCTTCAGACCGTAGAACGGTACCAGCGATTTCCGAACGCAAAGACAGAATCCCTCGTTGATGTGCTCCGGCTGGAGGTTGCCTATGTCACGGGGCGCGAAATGTATGCGTGGCCCGGCTCAACGCAATTTGAAGATACTGAGTTGCGGGAGATTGTCACAACGGGCGCGTTCTCTACCGGCGCGTTCGCGCTGCACGCACGGGCGATCTTTCTAGGCGATGGCACAACCTTCCGATTTGGCGGAGAAGAAGATTTTGAAGGCAAGCCTGCCTTGCGCTTTGACTACGACACAGCGCAGTTCCGCAGTGGCTACCAGATTCGCAATCCGCGTCGGGGAATCGGGGCTGTCGTTGCTTATCACGGCAGCATTTGGGCGCATCGCGAGACCTTTGAGTTGTTTCGGATATCAGTGGAAGCCGACGAGATCCCCGATGAGATCGAAATCGTCAAAGCGTCCGACCGGCTGGACTATCAGTTGATGAAGATCGGGCCTGGGGAAGCACTGCTTCCGCGGCAGAGCGAGGTGCAGATTCTGGATAACCGCGGGAAACTGGCGATCAACCGTACCCGTCTGAGCCGATGCAAACAGTATTCGGGGGAGAGTACCTTGAGCTTTGAAGACGTGGGCGAGGCTGGGGAGGCGTCCTCGAAGCAGACGCGCATATTGCAGTTTGAGCCCTATACGGAACTGGAGTTGGCTCTCGATTTTGAGCTGAATCACGAGAGCTTCGCTGTAGGGGATGCAATTCAGGCGGTGCTCAGAAGTGAGATTCGCGATGGCAAGCACGTGATCGCCCAGAAAGGCAGCATCGCAAAGGGAAGGATTCTGAGGCTGGAACATCAGGTGGGAGATTATTCCACCTTCAACATCACTCTACAGTTTGATGAGCTGCTAGGCCCCGATTGGCGCGCACCGCTGAAATTGCGATTGACAAGAACAGAACCCGAGACAGGGACCCCACCGGATCTTCGTATTCCGGGGCGCACTATCAGGATGGTGACGCTGCCTGATACGCAGCCTAATGGCTTTCTCGTCTTCTCAAAGAAGCTGAAGTTGTCGCGCGGCTTCACTACGATATGGCAGACTCAGTAATGAAGTAGCTAAGGACAAACCGTTGATTCAATTTGAGCTCCCCACAGACCGCGCCCGATTTGAGGACGCACTCGTTTTCTCGCAAGAACAGGTTAAGAACCTGATCAATAGCCACCCAAACTTTTATCCGCTCTATACCCAGGACGGGAAATGGAAGCATGAGGTTGAGGCCTGGGCTCATTGGTGCGACGGGTTCTTCCCGGGAATGATGTGGACTTTTGCGCGTCACAACAAAGGGGAAGCCGCGCAGTACTGGAAGGCCAAGGCGATTCAGTACACCACTCCGCTTGAGCCGCGCAAGACCGATCGCGAAGTCTATGACCAGGGCTTTCTTTTCTTTTCCACCTACTAT
>CANGVB010000132.1 GCA_947456995.1 Bryobacteraceae bacterium
CCGAAGGCAATGCGATGCAGGCGCTGTGGCAGGCGCAGCAGATGAATATCCCGATTGACACGTATGCGTTGCGGGGACGGCAGAAGCCGCAGTTAAATATCGATGCCGTGAAGATGCCGCCGCAGGCATTTGCCGGAGAGAAGTTTCCGGTTGAGATCACTTTGAGGTCGCCTAAAGAGACTACGGCCCGGATTGAGTTGAAGGCTGAAGGCAAGACAATCGGCTCTGGCGAATTGAAGCTGAAGCCTGGGGTGAATGAGCTGTCGATTACTTCGGCTGTGACTACCTCGGGTGTGATTCACATGTCGGGTACGCTTGGTGCGGGTGACTTGGGGGAAGCGAGTTTTGATCAGGCGATGTACATTCAGAAGCCGCGGATGCTATATGTGTCGCAGGACCCGGACGGCACCGATGTGAACTTCATGCGCGCGGTGGATTCGTATCAGTTTGAAGTGACCAAGCTGGGTGAGCTGCCGCTGGATGCCATGCAGAAGTACGAAGTGGTGGTGCTCAATAACCAGGATCTGCAGGGCTATTCGGCGAATGCGAAGGTGGCGATTGAGAACTATGTGAAGCGTGGTGGTGGCCTGCTGACGATTGCCGGTGAGCGGAATCAGTATCTGGAGAAGAAGCCGGGTACGCCGGAGGATCCGCTGGAGCGTACGCTGCCGGCCAAGCTTGCGCCCCCGCGCAGCCCGGAAGGTACTTGCGTTGTACTGATCGTGGACAAGAGCTCGTCGATGGAAGGCCGCAAGATGGAGCTGGCCCGGATTGCGTCGATTGGTGTGATCGAGAATCTGCGCCCGACGGATTTGATTGGTGTGCTGATTTTTGACAACTCGCACCAGTGGGCTGTGCCGATTCGCAAGGCTGAAGACAAGGTGTTGATCAAGCGTCTTGTGGCCGGGATTACGCCCGATGGCGGTACGCAGATTGCACCGGCGCTGACTGAGGCGTTCAAGAAGATTGTGCCGGTGAAGGCGACCTTCAAGCACATCGTGTTGCTGACGGACGGTATTTCGGAAGAGGGTGATTCGATCAACCTCGCTCGTGAGGCCGGTGCGCAGCGGGTTACGATTTCGACCGTTGGTTTGGGCCAGGACGTGAACAAGGGTTATCTCGAAAAGGTGGCTCAGTTCTCCAAGGGCAAGAGTTATTTCCTGACTGACCCGAGCGGCCTCGAACAGATTCTGTTGCGGGACGTTATGGAGTTTACCGGGTCTACTGCCGTTGAGAAGCCGACTCAGCCGATTCTGATGCGGGCGGCGGAAATTCTGGAAGGTACGGGGATCGATAAGGCTCCGACTCTTAAGGGCTATGTGAAGTATGAATCGAAGCCGTCGGCTGATTTGCTGTTGACCGTGCCTGGCGAGAAAGCCAATACGCAGGACCCGTTGCTGGCTCGCTGGCAGTATGGGCTGGGCCGTGTGACGGTGTTTACTTCGGACGCCAAGAGCCGCTGGGCCGAGAGCTGGATGGCCTGGGCTGGCTTTGACCGTTTCTGGGGTAATGTGTTGCGCGACTTGTTGCCGCACTCGGAGACTGAGGATTCTTCGCTGACGTTTGACCCAACCAATCGCGAGCTTGAAGTGACCTATCGCCTTGCTTCGGGTGAAGATTCGAACGCCAAAGTGCCTGCGCTCTTTGTGTTTGGCGCGAATGGGTTTCAGCAGCCGGTGATGGTGCAGAAGGTGGCGGCTGGTGTTTATCGCGGACGGATTCTGATTGGGGATCGCACGGGATTGTTCCGTGTGCGGCCGGCAGAGACGACGCGGCTCTTCCCTGAAGTTGGGTTCTACCGCCAGGAGACGGAAGTGGTGGCCTACGGCAATAATCCTGCGATGCTGAAGCAGATTGCGAGCTTTAGCGGTGGCTTGTCCGAGCCGAAGGCGGGCGATGTTTTCCGAGGCGGCGGCAGACAGATTGAGACTTCACTCGCGCTGTGGCCGCTGCTGATTGGCCTTGCGATTTTGCTCAATCTGATTGAGCTGTTCTTGCGAAAGGGTGCGCGAGAGTACTTTGGCCGGGGCGGCGATGCCGCCCAGTCGACCAGCCTTAACCCAGTCGAAGCTTCGTAACGGTTTCGAGGTGGAAGGTTTGCGGGAAGAGATCGATGAGAACCATCTCTTCGACGTGATAGCCAGCAGCCATGAGCACCGCGAGATCGCGAACCAGGGTTGAAGGATCGCAGGATACGAGGCGAAGCTCGGGGGACTGTATGCGGGCCAATTGTTCTGCCGCTATTTTGCCGAGGCCGCTGCGTGGCGGGTCTGCGATGATGACGTCGGGCTTCTCGGTGAGATCGGTGAGGAAGGCATCGACGTTGGCCTGGGCGATGCGGACGTTTTCGACGTTGTAGGTTTTTGAATTGGCCTGCAGGTCGAACATGGCCACCTTGCCGGATTCTACTGCCGTTACTCGTTCAAAGGTCTTGGACAAGGGCAGGCTGAAGAGGCCGACACCGGCGTATAGATCAAGCACGTGCGAGCCGCTCAAGTTGCGGACGGTGAGGTCTGCGAGGGCGTCGACAAGGAAACGGTTCACCTGGAAGAAGCTGCGATAGCTGACCTTCCAGTCGTAGCCAGCGCCGGGGTAAGTGATGGCACCGGACTTGACGCCGGGGACTTCGTGCTCCATCCAGTCGAAGAAGTGCTTGGCGATGGGAGCGTTGGTATCGACGACGTTGAGCTGCACGTCAGTCTCGTTGGTGAAGACTTCGAGCGACTTGAGGAACTTGGGGAAGCGGTGGTCTTTCGCGATCAGGTTCAGGACGCCCAAGACTTCATTGATCTTGGGCGAGGAGACCGGGCACTGATCGACGGGCACGAGTTTGTGGCTTGCGACTTCGAGGAAGCCGACCTTGCCGTCGTGGAAGTGGAACTGGGTGCGGTTACGATAGCCGAGGGGCTCGCCGCTGATGGTCTGGATTTCGCGATCGAGTTTGAGCTTGGCGCGGTCGAAGAGTTCGCGAAGGATTTCGCGCTTCCAGTGGAGCTGCTGCTCGTAGGAGAGTTGTTGGTACTGGCAGCCTCCGCATTTCTCGAAGTGGCGGCAGGGCGGCTCGACACGGTCTGGTGAGGCTTCGACGATCTGATCGACGCGGGCGTCAATGAAGTTTGACTTGCTTTTCTTGGCACTAGCTTCGACGAGATCGCCGGGCACCACCTTTGGAAGCAAGTAAACGCGGCCTTCGTGGCGGGCTAAGCCAGCACCGCCATACACAAGCTTTTCGATTCGAAAGGTTTGTGACGGGGAATCAGTGAGAGAATTGGAGTTCGACATGAAAAAGAGGGTCTTATCGGGTGTGCAGCCCACCGGGAACCTGCACATTGGCAACTATTTAGGTGCGCTCAAAAACTGGACGAAGATTCAGTACGACTACGAGAGCATCTTCTGTATTGTGGATTTGCACGCGATTACAGTCTACCAATCGCCAGAGGAGTTGAAACGGAAGATCCTGGAGATCGCCGGTATCTTTCTCGCTTGCGGCATCGATCCGAAGCATTCGACGGTGATTGCGCAGTCGACGGTGCCGGGACATTCCGAGCTGTCCTGGCTGCTCACTTGCCTCACGCCGATTGGCTGGCTGGAGCGGATGACGCAGTACAAATCGAAGGCTGCAGGACAAGAAACGATCCTTTCCGGCTTGATGCAGTATCCGGTCTTGATGGCCGCCGACATCCTGCTCTATCAGGCTTCGGTTGTGCCTGTTGGTGATGACCAGAGCCAACATCTGGAGCTGACTCGCGACATTGCCCAGCGCTTTAATTCGCTTTATGGCCAGACCTTTGTGATGCCTGAGACGAAGCTGCCGACGGTTGGAGCACGAGTGATGGGGCTGGATGAGCCGGAGAAGAAGATGAGCAAGTCTGCGCCAGGCAGCGGGCACGCGATTGCGCTGCTGGATCCGCCAGATTTGATTCGCAAGAAGTTCAACCGTGCTACGACGGATTCCAACCCGCATGTTGATTTTGAAACGATGGGGCCGGGCGTTCAGAATTTGCTTGGCATCTATCAGGCCTTCAGCGAAGTGAGCGATGACGAGATGAAGGCGAAGTTCAGCGGTATGCGCTACGGGGACTTGAAGAAGACAGTGGCGGAGATGGTGGTGAGCCACCTTGAGCCGATCCAGAAACGGTTTGCTGAGATTACGTCTGAGCCTGGTTATCTGGCTGGGGTACTCGAAGAGGGACGTGCTCGTGTGGCACCGATTGCCGAGCAGACCGTACAGTTGACCAAGCAGCGTATGGGCGTATACAGCACCTGATGCCGTATGGCTGACAACGCGGTTTCGCTCAAAGCTTACTGGACACTGTTGCGGACCAATCGCAATGTGCGGTTCTTGTGGTTCGCACAGGTGATCAGCGAGATGGGCGACTGGTTTTATGCCGTCGCGATTTATAGCTTGTTGCTGGAGTTGACGGGCAGTGCCCGGAGTGTGGCGTTTGCGACCGTTGCGATGGTGTTTCCGCAGGTGCTGGTGTCGCCGATGGCGGGTGTTGTGAATGACCGTCTCAAGCGTCGGCAGGTGATGATTGTCGCCGATGTGGCGCGGTTCTTCATTGTGGGGGCGATGATCTTTGCGCAGTCTGCAGACCGTATCTGGCTGGTCTACATGCTGATGTTTTTGGAGACGGTGATGTGGGCGTTCTTTGAGCCGGGACGGTCAAGTCTCATGCCGAATCTGTGCCGGGGAGAGCGAGAGACGCTGGTAGCGAATGCGCTGGGATCGACAACTTGGGCAGTAAATTTTTTTCTGGGGTCGGCGCTGGGTGGGCTGGTGGCGGCGAGCTTTGGACGCAATTCCGTTTTTGTGATCAATGCGTTTACGTTTCTTGTGTCGGCCTGGTTGCTGACGCGGATGCAGTTTGAAGAGAAGCATGTGGAGGGGCAGGGGCCGTTGCGGTTTCGCGAGTTGTTTGATTTTTCGCCCATTCTCGAGGGTTGGCGCTACATTCGCGAGCATGAACGGCTGAAGCCGATTCTGTTGATCAAGGGCGGGATAGGATTGATCGGAGCGAATTGGGTGTTGCTGCCGGTGCTCGGTGAAGGGCAGTTTCGTCTGGATGGATGGGGACTGGATTCGAGCCAGGCGGGGATGCTTGGGATGAGTACGCTGATGGGCGCGCGGGGAATTGGGAGTTTCATTGGGCCGATGCTGGGAGCGCCGCTGGCGACGATGCAGCTTTCGCGATTGCGGTGGGGCATCACGCTGGGCTTTGGCATTGCCTGTGTTGGCTATCTGGGGCTTGGCTTGGCACCGAGCCTTGCGCTGGCCGCGCTGGCGGTTGTGGTTGGGCATGCAGGGACATCGATGAACTATGTGTTCTCTTCGACGCTGGTGCAGACGCTGAGTGAGGATCGATTCCGGGGGCGGGTGACGAGTGCGGAATTTGCGTTGATGATGACCTCGATTTCACTTTCGAGCTTTTTTTCAGGCGAGGCGATTGATCGCGGGATGCCAGCGCAACAGGTGGCGATTTGTGTTTCTGCGTTGACGGTGATGCCGGTGCTGCTCTGGCTTTGGGCTACGCGGAAATGGTCGTAATTTTGGTGAAGCCTTCTGATTCGGTTGGGGGTTGAAGGCCGTAGAACATTTGCTCGATCACCTCTGTGGGGACCACTCGCGGGCGGCTGTTGTTGCGCTTGAGTGCCAGCGCAAGTGGGACGTCGAAGTGGACGGCCTCGGCTATCGCACCGTATTTGGTGATCAGGCGAAGCCAGTGTTTGCGGTCTCTGCGGCGCAGGTTTGTGGCGTCGAGGATGGTGGGGGAGGAGCCGATTTCAAGCCGGGTTCGCAAGAGATGGCGCATTGCGGCGAAGACTTTGCCGTGGATGTTCTGGTTGGTTTCGTCGCCGCTGAGAAGGAGGCGCATTTCGTCAGAGCTCAAAACTGTGCAGCCTTGAGCCCTGGCCCAGGTAGATTTTCCGGAGCCTGGAATTCCGATTAACAGGATCACCCTCGGTTGTGTCACTCTTTGAACTTAGAACAACTGTGGCGCGACGCACAAAAATCCTTTGGCTTTGTCTGTTTCTCATCCCTGTGGTGTGGCAACTTTGGGTGCCTCCTTATGTGGGGCTGGCCGACAATGGAGACTTTGCCAAAGTGGTGGGACGCTTCGGACTGACACCGGCTGATCCAGGGCCGCAGCCGACGTTTCACTTTTTTCACCGGCTTTGGAAAAGCGACAGCAATGCCTTTTGGATGAGCCCGTACTGGGGCATCGAGGTGTGGCTGGCCCAAGTCGCTTTGTGGGTGAGCCCGGCGAGGCCCTTTGATATTCGATGGCTCGGGCTGATTCATGTGTTGATATTTGCCGGTGCTGCCTGGCTGCTGATTCAGAAACGAATTGCCGCAAATGTGTTTGCAGTTGTGGCCTTGACTGATGCGGCTTATGTCACCTACTTCCAGAGTTTTTACTTCGATGCGGCGAGCATTGTGTTTCTGCTGCTGCTGTTTGCTGCCTGGTGGAGTGATCGGCCCTGGGTGATGGCGGTGGCGGGTTTTGGCTTTGCGCTGGCGAAGGCACCTCATGCGCCGCTGGCGATTGTTCTTGCGTTGATTTTATTGTTGGAGCGGAAGAGGAGTTTTTTGCCTGCTGCTTTGGCCTTACTGGTTGGCGGTGGCTATATGTTGAGCCAGACGAAGGATGAATACAAGGCGACTGCCTACTATAACCTTGCTTTCTTCAAGCTCGGGGTCATGGATCGAGGGGCACTGGATGCGCTCAAAATCCGGCCAGAAGACCATCGACTGCTGGGCACACATGCGTTTATGCCGGAGAGCCCGGCGCAGAATGAAGCGTGGTTGAAGCGCTTCTATCCGCAGGGTGGCTACGGCAATGCGCTTGCCTTTTATGCGAGCCATCCGCTGGTGGCGGCGCGGGTTCCGTGGAGCGATTTGACGACTGAGGCACCTCAGATTCGGGCAGTGAACTTGGGGAACTACGAGCGCTCTACAGGGAAGGCCTACTGCACTCTAACGACGGCTTTTGGCTGGTATAGTGCGGCCAAGAGCTGGCTGTTTCGGGTGGTGCCCTGGCACGTGTTCTTACTGGTTCCCTTCGCGGTTTGGGTGATTGGGAAGAGGCCCCTGTTGTGGGCGGTGCTGGCGATTGGCGGCTACGAGTTTGCAGTTGCGTCGCTCGCGGATGCTTGCGAGACGTATCGGCATTTGCTGCTCTTTCATGTCGCGTACGACCTTCTGATCTTCATGGCAATTTCTGAAATCCAATCGAAACGTACATCATCGGTATGATGGGGTGTTGGAACCAATAAACGTCGAAAAAAAGAGTGTTCCATCCATGAGCCAAAGGCTCGGTTGGAAGGGAATCCTTCTGCTTGTGGTGACGAATCTTGCCTCGCTCGGCATCCTGCTTTGGGTCTTGCACGATGTGAAGCTGGATGAGATCTGGCGGGAGATCAAACAGATGCACTGGGGCTGGGTGGCTCTGGCTGCGATCAGCGACATCATGGTTTATGTCTTGCAGGGCTGGCGCTGGAGCATCTTGTTGCGTCCGATCTCGGACATCCCCATGATGCGCAGCGTGCGTGCGATCTATGTTGGGCTTTACGCCAACGAGGTTTTACCGTTTCGCAGTGGCGAGATCATTCGTTGCTATCTGCAGTCGCGATGGGGGCATTTGCCGTTTAGTGTGGTGTTGTCCAGCATCGCGATTGAACGTATCTTTGATGGCATTTGGCTGGTGCTCACGCTTAGTGTTGTGGTGCAATTTGTGGATTTGCCGCGCAGGGTTCGTGATGGGGGATTTGCGCTGATTCTGGTGGTGGGCTTGCTCGCCGCAGCGCTTGGTTTCATCATCGCTTTCCAGCGGAAGGCCAAGGAGTTGGCTGCTCACTGGAAGTGGGGCGAAAAGGCGAAGATTTTTATTGAAGACTTGCAGGCGATGGGTGGTTCTCGGAGCTTCTTTCAAGCGTGGGTGGCAAGTTTGCCGCACCTGCTTTCGATGACGATTCCGATCTATTGTGTCTTGCAGGCTTATGGCCTGACCGGCTTTTCATTGTGGGATGCGGTGGTGATCAACGTGATTGTTCGTTTGGGAACAGTGGTTCCGGGTGCGCCTGGGAACCTGGGTGTTTATCAGGGTTTGATTGTGCTGGCGCTTGTGTTTTTCGGTATTGACGAGAATGTGGCGAAGCGATTCAGCCTGATCATTTGGGGCATCGTGACGCTGCCGTTATTGA
>CANGVB010000133.1 GCA_947456995.1 Bryobacteraceae bacterium
CCGTTAGGGTGGGGATTCCAAACCGGCCAACCCCATCCGCCAGTGTGTGGATGCGAGGCCGACCAACCCCATCCGTTAGGGCGGGATAGCAACTACAAACGGCAATTCTAACGAAATCAAGGATCAAAGCCAAAAGCAAGCTCCCAGATCGAATTCTCAACCCACCGCCCGGGACAGTCCAAAACAACGCCGGGCCTGCTCTTTGACAACCAGCTAGAAACTCCCAAAACAACCAAAGCCCGAGCTGTGTCCCGCTGCGGGTGGCCGCTAGCCACCCGCAGCGAATGCATGCCTCTTTACTTTGATAGGATAAAACCACTTCAAAGGGTACTTATGAACAAACAAACGTGGCATCTCGTTACCTGCCTTTTCCTCGCGGCTGGCCTCGCCTTCCCGCAAGCCTCCTCCCAACAAATCTCCGGCATCGTTCGCGATCCCTCAGGCCTCGCCGTGGGCAGCGCCAAAGTTACCGTCCGTAACACGGCAACCGGATTCGAACGCGAAGCCTCTGTCAACGAAAACGGTGCCTACGCCGTCACCGGCATCTCGATCGGTTTATACGATATCGAAACCACAGCCGCCGGCTTCAAAAAGAACATTCGCAAAGACGTTCGCGTCGAAGTCAACGCCAAGGTCGCAGCAGACATTCAACTCGAAGTTGGTGCCGTCAGCGAAAGCATCACCATTCGCACCGACGCCGCCAACGTAGAAACCACCAGCGGCGAAATCGGCCGAGTCATCACCGGCACCCAGGCCACCCAGCTCCAGCTCAACGGCCGCAACTACATCCAGCTCCTGGCGCTAATCCCCGGCGTCTCCACCAACTACTCCAGCAGCTTCGGTCTCGCCGGCGGCTTCGGCACCAACGCGAGCGGCCAATCTGCCAACGGCGGCCGCTCAGACTCTTTCTCCTGGAACGTAGACGGCGTCGACAATAAAGACAATGGCGGCGGCGGCAACAACTTCGTTAACGTCAACCCCGACGCCATCGCCGAGTTCAAAGTCCTCACCACCAACTACAGCGCTGAATACGGCCAGAACGCCAGCGCCATCATCAACCTCGCCCTCAAGTCCGGCTCGCGATCCTTCCATGGCAGCGCTTACGAATTCGTACGCAACGACGCCTTCGATGCCCGCGCCTTCAACGCCTTCCAGAAACAAAAACTCCGCTTCAACAACTTCGGCTGGAACCTTGGTGGCCCCATCTACATCCCGAAGAAATTCAACACCGACAAGTCCAAGCTCTTCTTCTTCGCCAGCCAGGAATACAAGCGTCTGCGTCAGGGCGCAATCAACACCTGGGTCGTCCCAACCATGGCCCAGCGCGGCGGAGACTTCTCTGCTCTTGCCGCCACTGCTCAGCCTCGAGACATCACGACAAACACTCCTTTCCCCGGTGGCATCATCCCCGCAAACCGCCTCAATCGCAACATGTCCACCTTGCTCAGAAACTACCCGACGCCCAACTTCACCGGTGCCGGTGGCAATCTCGTCTTCCCCACCACCACCCCTTCCAATACCAACCAGAGCATCCTTAAAATCGACTACAACCTCAGCGCCAAAGATCAGATCTCATTCCACTACCTGGCCGACCAGTTCTATCAACTCCAGAACCTCACCAACCTGGTTCTCTTTGATCGCAACATCCCCGGCAAGAGCTACAAGCTCCAGCACACCCGCGTCATCAACGCCTCCACTGTAAACACCTTCCAGCTCTCCACCTCAGGTAACGTAATCAAACAGGACGGCTACCGCCCCAATCCTACCTTCACCGCCGATACCACCCGCCGCGGCTCTGGCTTCACCGCCCCTTCGGTTTACGGCATCACTAACGATATCCCCACCCTTAACATCGCCGGCTTCAATGGCCTCAACGCCGCCCCCCGTCAGTTCAACAACTTCAACCGCATCATCAACATCAAAGAAGACTTCTCCAAGCTCGTCGGCAGCCACAACATCAAGGCCGGTTTCCTCTTCCAGCGCAGCCGCAAAAATCAGGACAACATCCCGGCCATCAACGGAGTCCTAAACTTCCAGACCGGCCACGCCTTCAGTTCCGGCAATCCTTTCGCCGACGCCCTCCTCGGAAACTTCCAGCAGTATCAGGAAGCCAACACCAACCGCGAAGGCTGGTATCGCTTCACCCAGTTCGAACCCTACGTCCAGGACGACTGGAAAATCACCTCACGCCTCACCATCAACCTCGGCTACCGCTTCATGTACATGGGCCCACAATATGCCGCCCTCCAGAACACCACATCCTTTTTGCCTGAGTTCTACAACGCCGCAAATGCCCCCACGATTCTCGCCTCCAACGGCTCCATCGTCCCAAATACGGGTGACCCCTTCAACGGACTCGCCCTCGGCAGCTCCGGCTTCCCACAGGCTGCTCTAGACCGCCTGCCGGCTTCGATCACCGGCGACCCCAGAGTCAAGGCTCTTTTCCGCGGCATCCCTCAGGGCGGTGCCACCACTCCCTGGGGCACCCACGCTCCTCGCGTCGGTTTCGCCTATGACATCAACGGCAAGCAGAAAACCGTCGTCCGTGGCGGCTTCGGTGTCTTCTATGAACGCACCCAGGGCAACTTCATTTTCTCTGCCATCAACAACCCGCCCTTCATCCAGCAACAAACCATCCAGAGCGCAAACATCGACAACCCCACCGGTGGCACGGCGGCGGCCTTCCCTGCCTCGATCACCAATTCGCACCCTGTCGATTTCAAGGTTCCGCGCATCCTCAACTGGAGCTTCGGCGTTCAGCATAAACTCGATAGCTCAACCACCCTCGACGTGGCCTACGTAGGTTCCAGTGCCGCCAGCCTCACCCGCGCACTCAACATCAACCAACTGCGCCTCGGTACTCTCCAGGCCAACCCTGGGGTGAACCTAAACGCCCTCCGCCCCTACCGCGGCTACGGCGACATCCAGCAGTTCGTCAATGGTGCCAACTCCATCTACAACTCACTACAGGTTCAGGTTCGCCGCCAGATCAAGGGCGGTGGCCAGTTGAGCACTTCCTACACCTGGTCCAATGCCATCACCGACGCCAGCGGCTTCAACGAACAACCGATGGATAGCTACGACGCCAAACGCGACCGTGGCTTCATGGCCTTCGACCGCCGCCACAACCTGATCATCAGCTACGTCTATCCCCTGCCCTTCTGGCTCACCGGTAACGACTGGTACAAGAAGGCCTTCGGTGGCTGGCAGCTCTCAGGCATCACAACCCTCAACACCGGCCTGCCGCTCAACCTCGGCATCACTGCCGATCGCGCCGGTACGGGCCTCGGCAACCAGCGTCCCGACATCGTCGGCGACTGGCAGCAAAACGGAGGCACCCGCTTCCAGTGGTTCAATCAAGCCGCCTTCGCGCTGCCCGCCAACGGTACCTTCGGCAACCTCGGCCGCAACATCATCCGTGGGCCCGGCACCAACAACTGGGACGCCTCCCTGCAGAAGAACTTCCGCTTCAGCGAAAAGTTCACCATGCAGTTCCGCAGCGAGTTCTATAACGCTCCGCACCACTTCTCCTGGCTCGGCGTCGGCACCACCTTGGGTGCAGGCAACTTCGGCCAGATCACCAGCGCCTCAGATCCCCGCAGCCTGCAGTTCGGCCTGCGTATGGATTTCTAACGAGACGAAGCAATCCAAGCCCTGGCTGACTCGAGATCAGGCAGTTGGGGCAAAATACCAGTAAGCCGCGTAGCACTCACTACGCGGCTTACGCGTTCTGAGGGGTTGAGTAGACACAGACGTTCCGCGGAACTGTAAAGCACCACAAGTTCACCCAACCCGGAACTATCCACTTCCTGAATCTCAGACAAATCCAGAATCAGCCCGGCCGGTTTCTGCGCCAGCAGCTTCGCATGAACTTCTTTGGTGAACTTCGCCAGTTGCGGCCCCAAAGTGAGCCTCCCAGCCAGACGAACCACCAGAGGGTTGCTTGTGCCATCGATTTCAAAAGTCAGTGACATGGGTTCTCTATTTCTTGATGGCTTCCCGCAGCCCCAGGTTGCGCACCAGCCGCAGCAGATAATTCGGGTGTAAACCAAGGATCTTGGCTGCACCCTTATAGTCGCCCTTGGCCTGTTCGTAAGCTCGCAAAATGCTATCACGTTTAGCATCGGCAACTGAGTCCTGAAAGACTCCCACCGTCGCAGCACCTGCCGACGGCCAAAGGTGTTCAGGCAAATCCGACGGCAGGATGAGCGGGCCCTCTGCAAGCACTACGGCATGTTCGATGGCATTCTCAAGCTCACGCACATTGCCCGGCCAATCGTAGGCCTCAAGGCAGCGCAGCGTATCCATTGGCAACGATAGATTCTTTCGATTGCTCTGTGCCGCAAAGACACTCAAAAAGTGTTGGGCCAGCAGAGCGATGTCAGAAGAACGCTCCCGCAGTGGAGGGGTGCGCAGCGAAACTACATTCAGCCGGTGGTACAGGTCCTGACGAAACTTCCCTACCCTGGCCTCTTCAGCCAGATCCCGATTGGTGGCCGCAACCACCCGAATGTCCACCTTCACTGGCCGCGTCGAGCCGACTCGCTCAAATTCCCGCTCCTGCAACACCCGCAGCAACTTAGCCTGCAGCGGTACGGCAAGCTCACCGATCTCATCAAGAAACAGCGTCCCCCCGTCGGCTGCCTCGATCTTGCCGCGCTTGGCCGATACGGCCCCGGTAAAGGCCCCCTTCTCATGGCCAAAGAGTTCACTCTCGAGCAGGTCTCCTGCGATCGCGGCGCAATTGATTGCCGCAAACGGAGCAGCCGACCGGGGACTCGCCGCATGCAATAGCCTCGCGACAAGTTCCTTGCCAGTGCCGCTCTCACCCATAATCAACACCGTCGTATCGCGAGGAGCCAGCCTTTCGATCCTGTCGAGCAACTTCAACACCGCAGGGCTTTGGCCGAGGATGCCGCCGCTATTGCGTTGCAGTAGCTTCCTCTCCAGTTCCTGCCGCAATTCCTCCACCTCACGAACGCTTTCAATAGCGACGGAAGCAAGGCTCGAAACAGCGCTAAGCGTGGCCAGAGCATCCTCCGAACTACCTACAATCGCAATCACTCCACAAAGGCCACCATTGACGTAAATCGGCACAGCAGCCTCGTCTTCGTCCGAAAACGGGCCGTTGCTTGTGATGTGCTCCCAGACTTCCTTCTTGCCGCCTTGAGCCAGAAACTCCAATTCAAGTTCAGTCTCTGACCTCCCCAACACAATCACGCCCTGCTGAAAGGGCAAAAAATCGTTCAGCAATTTCAACAGTTGACGAGCCACATCTTCACGCCGTGAAGCGCTGCGCGCACCAGCGAGTGCGCGAAACAGAAACACCAGCACCGAGGCGTTCAACAGCAATGTGGGGGCGTTAGAGTTCATTATCTATTTGGATAACGCAATTATCCACTATGTGCTATTTGCAGCACTGAATCAAGCATAACTTCAATAAAATCAACAGATGCACCAATGGCAGCAGGATTGCCATAAGATTTACATGTCATTCAACATGCTTCGAATGCTTCACAACAGATGCTAGCCCTGGAAATGAGAGATAATCCCACAATGCATTTGATGCAAGGCAACGACGAAACTATTGAACTCCAGCAGAAACTCTTTCGAGTGCAGAGTCTGCTTGAGGCGTCCCGGCGTGTCCATGCAACGATCCGCCTAAATGATGTCCTTGAGGCAGTTCTCGAGATTGCAGCCAAAGAGCTGGAAGCCGAAGGCGCATTCTTCTTTGGCACTGGAGCCGAGTTTGAAGAGCGCAGATTAGTC
Organism: Bryobacteraceae bacterium; assembly: GCA_947456995.1. Taxonomy (GTDB): domain Bacteria; phylum Acidobacteriota; class Terriglobia; order Bryobacterales; family Bryobacteraceae; genus Bryobacter. The sequence continues at coordinate 5,770 of CANGVB010000133.1, forward strand.
TATGGCGCTGTACCCGATGACTGGACTCGCTGGAGCGACCGAATTGAGATTCCCGGCTACACAAGTGCAAAGCTGACGGGTGAGCGAGGTGAAGCGCTGGCGCATTTGGTCGTCTATCGGCCACGACCTCTCTCGCTGGAAGAAGAAGACTTTCTCGAAGGCCTCGCTCTGCAATCCGCACTAGCCATCGGCAACGCGCAGCATCACGAGAAGTCGCTCGAATGGGAACGCGTCCAATTGGACCTTGACGCGGCCCGCCAGATCCAGCGCAGTCTTCTGCCGCAGGAAATTCCCGATGTCCAGGGCTACAAACTGCAGATGCGCTCAACCACTTGCTACGAGGTGGGCGGCGACTATGTCGATGTCATGCCTTTACCGGATGGCCGTCTGATGATGGTGCTGGCCGACGTGGCCGGCAAAGGTCTCGCCTCGGCAATGATCAGTATGACCTTCCGCTCCAGCTTCCGCGCCATTGCCGGAGCGGGCCTTCCGATGGAAGAAGTCGCGCAACGCCTGAACCAGTTGCACTGGCAGGAAGGTGTTGAGGCACGCCGCAGATACGTTACCGCGATCCTGCTGTGTCTTGACCCGAACACCCACAAGCTCGAAGCCGTAAACGCAGGCCACAATCCTGCCTTTCTGGTGGGGCTTACAGAGCAGCCAATCCTGATTGGAGCTAGTGGCCCGCCTCTTGGGATGCTACCCGGACGGACGTACGAAACAGAAAGCTGGACTTTCAACCCCGGGGCTCAGTTGTTGCTATACACTGACGGCTTGACGGAAGTCTTTCAGGGCGATGAAGAGTTTGGTGAAGAGCGGTTATTAGGCCTGATTGGGCCAACACCACAAGAAGCATTTCTAGACCATGCATGGCGGAGTCTGGCTCAGTTTGCCGGCAACGCAAAACAGACTGATGACATGACGGCGCTCTATTTATACCGCGCCCAGCAAGGAGGGCATCAATGATCGAAAGTCCGATCATCACGGAGTTGCGGCTGCCAACACGGCTCGGCTTCGAAAAGGTAGCAATGAACACGGCCGCCAGTGTCGCCCAGATCATGGGCTTCTCGCCAGACCGTGTTGACGATCTCAAGACCGCCGTCGCTGAAGCCTGTATCAACGCGATCGAGCACGGCAATGAGATGAACGAGTTGCTTGGCGTGGTAGTGACATTGTCGATGGACGACAAGTCGCTTGAGGTAAAGATTCGAGACGAAGGCAAGGGCGTTCCGAGTGATGCCCACATTCCGGATATCGACCGTAAGATGGCCGGAGAAGAAACCCCGCGCGGGATGGGGATGTTCCTCATTCAGGCGCTGGTGGACGAAGTGGAATACGGACAAGAAACCGCCGGCGGCTATGCCCGCCTGGTGATTCATTTAGATGCGAGGGATGAGGAATAAGTTATGGTTACAGCTACAAAGACAAAAGTAGATCAAAGCGGCGATCTCGCCGTGATGCGGTTTGAAGGGGATATCACCAGCACTTCAGAAGAAGCGGTGCTTGGCTACTACAAGAAGTTGAGCGGCGATACAAAGAAGATCCTGCTCGATTTCTCAAAGGTGCCTTACCTGAATTCAAGCGGTATCGCTCTTGTGATTCAGTTACTGATGGCAGCCAGCAAGGTGCCGCAGAAGGTAGTGTGTTTTGGCTTGAGCGCTCACTTTGTAAAGGTCTTCACCATGCTGGGTCTGGCCAAGTACACAACCCTTGAGCCGGACGAAGCGGCAGCTCGCACGGCGGTTGGATAAGTCAGGCGATGTGGGCGCTGCCCGGATTCATTCTAGGAGTAGTGCTGACGTGCGGATTGGCGGCCCAGGAGCTTCCCCATTGGCGTACACAAGCAGGGGATAACCTCTCCTGGGCCGCACCCGATTTTGACGATTCCGCCTGGCAGACTGGCCGCTGGCCCGAACTGAGCCGTTTGCCTGATACTTCCCGCATCCGTTGGTATCGTGCTTCGATTGATATCGATCCAAGCCTCGTGGGGCAGGATTTGGCAATCGCACTTGCACCATTCGATGAGGTCTATGAAGTCTATGTCGAGGGCAAGCTGGTCGGTACGCATGGATCCTGGCTGGATCGAGACCACGCTCCCTTTCCCCGGCAACACGTCTTTCGAGTCCGGTCAGCAAGCAAGCTGAAGATCGCAATACGCAGATGGACCGGTGCGACTGTATTTATGTATCGCGCACTCGCCCAAACAGGGATCTTGGTTCATGAGCATCCTCCAAAAATTGGCTTAGTCTCGCTGCTGAATCTGGAGGAGGAAAAGCACAAAGTCCAGTCACGACTCGATTGGATACTCAATTGGCTTGGATATATTCTCGTCCTGGCTTGCGGGATCTTGAGTTGCG
>CANGVB010000134.1 GCA_947456995.1 Bryobacteraceae bacterium
GGTTTGAATTGGCGCACATCGGGATCCATCGGGCAGATGAATTCAACAGGCTTCTCGGCTGGCTCCTGTGCCAGAGCCGTAAGCGAGCTTGCAAGGAATATGCGCCGTGAAGTCATGATTTAGCTTGCCGGCTCAAAGGGCCAGATTTTCGTGCAGTTGGCACCACCATCTACGGCCAGCACCTGGCCGGTAATGAAGGCCGCTCCGGGTGAAGCCAGGAATACCGCCATCGGACCGATGTCTTCGGGAATCCCGGTTCGTGGAATCGCCTGTGTGGCGCGCAGCCAGGTTTTCATTTCTTCAGGAGCCCACATCTTGCGATTGAGGTCGGTGATGATGAAGCCGGGTGCGATGGAGTTTACGGTGATATTGTAGCGGCCCCATTCGGCAGCGAGAGTTCGGGTAAGTCCAGTGATGGCGCTCTTGGTCATGCCGTAGATAGCGACATAGGGAACACCGTTGGTACTGAAGAGACTGGCGATGTGGATGATGCGCCCACCCTGGCCGCGCGCAATCATGCGTGCCCCTACTTTCTGGGTCAGGTGAGCGACGCCGTGCAGGTTGGTCTGAAAAATCTTGTTGTATTCGGCCTCGGTGTAATCCTCAAAGCGGCGGCGGATGTTGGTACCGCTGACATTAACGAGGATGTCGTAGTCATGGGCGTTGGCGGCAAGGTCAAGAGAAGCGGTGTCTTCCATGTCGAGAAAAAGACTTGAGGCCTGAAACCCCTGATCCCGGAGAGCGGCAGCTTCGCGCTCCAGCGAATCGACGCTTCGTGCAGCAAGGACCGTATCAGCTCCAGCAGCGGCAAAGCTTTGCGCGATAGCCAGGCCGATTCCGCGGCTGGCACCGGCAATCAGAGCTTTCTTGCCGGAAAGCGAAAAGCAGGCGAGGGTGCGAAGAAGAGCGGGATCTGGAGTGGGAAAGTCAGGCACATCTATATTTTAGGGCCTAGGCCGTGAATAAATTCTAAATGCCTGCGCTATCTCGTCGAAGAGGCTTTTATGGAGGAGATCAAGCACTAATGGCATTGGACGTGTTGATCGTTGACGACTCGGCGGCGATCCGCAAGATTTTGCAACGGGTGTTGAGGCAGACCGAGATGCCGATAGGCAACATTCATGAAGCAGGTGACGGGGTAGAAGCACTCGCGATGCTAGAACAGCAGACCGTGGGTCTGATCCTGTCTGATATCAACATGCCGAACATGGACGGGCTCGAGATGCTCGGCAAGATCAAAAGCATGGACGCCTATAAGGCCGTCCCTGTGATCATGATCACAACAGAAGGCAACCAAAACAAGGTGATGGAAGCAGTAAGCCTGGGTGCCGCAGGATATGTGCGAAAGCCATTTACGACGGAACAAATCAAGGAGAAACTGACTGGCCTCGTTTAACGGGGACGGGATGTTGAGAGAGGGATTTTATGTCTGTAGCTACAGCCGCCGCTGCTCCAACGCGGGAAGAAATTGTGGAATGGGTTACTCATTCCACCAATGAAGTATTCACAACGATGTTGGGCATGGAAGCCCAGTTTGGAGAGCACTTCGTTGAAGACCCAGGCAAAGGCCTGACTATGGGCGTGATCGGAATCATTGGCCTGGTAGGCGAGTGGACTGGTACAGCGGTAGTCAGTTGCAGCTCGCCACTGGCCTGCAAAATCGCCAACACCTTGTTCATGCAAGAGTACCCAAGCGTTACCGACGAGGTGCTCGATGCTGTAGCCGAAATGACCAACATGATCATCGGCAACCTGAAGAACAGCCTCGAAAACAAGCTGGGCCAGATGGGGCTCTCAATTCCTGCCGTTGTCTTCGGACGCAATTTTGCTACGCGCCGCAGCGGAAAAGAAAGCTGGTACGTCATCCAGTTCGCTGTCGATGGCGAGCGCTTCGACGTTCAGCTTTGCATCGCACCCTCACAAGCCGGCGTACTCACCGGTACAGGTGTTCCACGCATCATGACGCTCGCCTAGCCCTTACCAGGGCAAGGTATCGTTCATGTGGAAAAATCCACCAGTCGGACCATCCGCCCCAAGTGTGGCCAGCCGTACAGAAGTCTTGGCTCCATCAGCCGCCTCCAGTGGCGCTCCATCGCCCCCAAGCTCTGTCTTTACCCAACCAGGGTGAGCAGAATTTACTTTGACCGGTGTGTCTTTCAATTCATAAGCAAGGGCTGCAGTGAACATGTTCACCGCGGCCTTTGACCCGTTATAGCCAAAGCTGCGCCAATCTCCAAGCTGGGCATTCAGATCTGCATTCAGATTCAGGCTACCCAGTACACTTGAGACGTTTACGATTCGGCCAGCATCGCTCTTACGCAACAAGGGCAGTAACGTCTGAGTCAGTTCCACCAGCGCAAAAACATTAGTTTCAAAGCTCTGGCGAATCAACTGGATCGGGGTTTCACTTGGCTTCATTCCTTTGTCAAGCCCAATGCCGGCATTGTTGACCAGCACATCCAACCTCCCAAACTTTTCCGCGATTAAGGCCGCTGCAGCTCGAAACGTTTCCGGATCGGACATATCAATTCTCAGATACTGCGCCGGGGCACCAATAGAATCAGCTGCGGCTTGGCCTTCAGCTTCCTTTCTGGCTCCAACCAGAACGGTATAACCAAGACCTGCTAGTTGCCGGGCGGTCTCAAGACCGATGCCTTTATTGGCACCGGTAATCAATGCGATTTTGCTCATGCTCACCTTCGTTCAGATGATCTCTCTTAACACTTGGTTGCCCTATTCTTTTGGTTAGAATGAGGAACAATGAACGCAGAAACCGGCTTGTCCCGTCGCGCTCTTCTGGCAGGTGGCACTTTAGCACTCGCCTCCTGCACGCCACCCAAAAGTATTCTGGTTCACGAGCACATCCTGGTTGATTTCGCCGGGGCGGAACTGGCATCACGCTCCCGTTATTCTCACGACGAAGTAATCGCGGCAGCCAAGCCCAAACTTCAGGCTATCGCCAAGCTGGGCTGTGTCCGTTTTGTCGACTGCACCCCAAACTTTTTGGGCAGGGACCCCAGGTTGCTCGCCAAACTTGCCGAATCCTGCGGGATCGAAATCTGGACCAATACCGGTCTCTACGCCGCCGGCGCTTACCGTTACCTTCCTTCTTATGCCCGGACAGAGTCGGCCCGCGAGCTAGCGGCACGCTGGATTGCCGAGTGGCGTAATGGTATCGAAGGCACCAAACCGCACTTCATCAAGATTGGGGTAAACGACGGGCCACTCGCCGAGTTGGACCGGAAAATGGTGGAAGCTGCTGCAATCACCTCCCTCGAAACAGGCCTAACTATCGCTTCGCACACGGGCCGCAACGCAGCACCGGAACAAATGGAAATGCTGCTGAAGCTCAAGCTTCCGATGAACAAATTCATATGGGTTCATGCCCAAAATGAAAAGAACCATCAGATACATGCAGAGGTTGCCAGGGCAGGAGCTTGGGTCGAGTTTGACGGGATTAGCCCCAAAACACTCGACTGGCACCAGGACTGCGTCGAATTTATGGCCAAAGAAAAACTCCTGGGACGAGTCCTGCTCAGTCAGGATTCAGGCTGGTGGCATGTAGGTGAAGACAATGGCGGCAATTTCCGCGGTTATGATTCTATCTATCGCGACTTCCTGCCCAAACTCGATCCCAAGTGGCGGACCCAGTTGCTATGGGACAATCCCCGATCCGCCTTCAGCGTCTAAGCTCTTCGATTGCTCTCGGTTCAAGCCCCAGCTCAAGTTTGGCTCAGAAATTTGCCGGTACTTCTGCAATTCGAAACTGCATCATCAGACCCGAAACATCGACACAAGACTCTGCAGTTCGCTGGCTAGAGTACTAAGCGCAGATGCTGCCTTTTGAGTTTCAGTGGCACCCTGCGTCGTCTCGCGGGCCGCACTAGCCACGCCAGTAATATTCTTCGCAATTTCGCCCGTTCCTTTTGCAGCCTCACCAACATTGCGGCCGATTTCGCTGGTCGTCGCGGTTTGCTCTTCTACTGCCGAGGCAATGCTGTAAGAGATGTCGTTGATCTGATTGATCACACTGGAAACTTCTTGAATCGCCGTCACAGCACCCTTGGAATTCATCTGGATGTCCTCGATCTGTCGGCCAATATCATCAGTGGCTTTCGCCGTTTGCTTTGCGAGTTCTTTCACTTCATTGGCAACAACGGCAAAGCCTTTTCCCGCCTCACCGGCCCGGGCAGCTTCGATTGTGGCATTCAAGGCCAACAGGTTTGTTTGCTGTGCAATTGCCGATATCAGCTTGCTCACTTTACCGATCTCGTTGCTGGAATTGCCCAACATGACGATGGTGTTATTGGCGCTTTCAGCAACGCTCACCGCACTATTGGCAACGCGAGAAGCTTCATTCGCACTCTTGGAGATTTCGCGAATCGAAGCCTGCATCTCTGAAGACCCCGTTGCGACAACGCTGACGTTTCTAGATACCTGTTCGCTTGCAGCGGACACGACGGTAGCTTGTGTTGCAGTTTCTTCTGCGTTTCCAGCCATCTGCTGGCTTATTGCCGTCAACTCCTCGGATGCAGAACTCAGAGTAGAGGCCGCATTCCCGATTTGCTGCATGTTGTTTCTCAGCGTGGCAAAGAATCCGCGCATTTGCTCGCCCACTTGCGCAAGATGACCATTGCCAGAAGTGTCTATCTTTTGGGTCAAGTCACCAGAGCTTGCCGCCTGCATTACCCGCACAATCTCAATGCGATTCGAGATTTGCTCAGTCACATCGGTTGCGTACTTGACAACTTTGAAAGGCCGCCCATTTAAGTCAAGAATAGGATTGTAAGAGGCCTGAATCCAAACTTCTTTTCCGCCCTTGCCAATGCGCCTGTATTCGCCAGCATCGTATTCGCCGCGATTCAGCTTGGCCCAGAATTGTTTGTATTCAGGAGTTTCTGCGTACCCAGGTTCGGCAAAGATGCTGTGATGTTTCCCTTTGATTTCATCGAGCCGGTAGCCAAGGGTATTCAGGAAGTTCTCATTTGCCGTCAGAATTGTGCCGTCCATCTGGAATTCAATCACCGCCTGCGACTTTCCGATCGCGGCAATCTGCCCGATAAAATTTGCGTTTTCGATTTTCCGCGTAGTCACATCCGTGGCAAACTTGACAACTCTATAGGGCTTACCGTTCGGGTCAAGAATGGGATTGTAGGAAGCGTTAATCCAGACTTCTTTGCCATTCTTCCCGATGCGCTTGTACTCGCCAGCATCGTATTCTCCCCGGCTTAACTTGGCCCAGAATTGGCGATACTCCGGGCTTGCGGAATATTCAGGCTCGGTAAAAATTCTGTGATGCTTACCCTGGATCTCTTCCAGTTGATAACCAAGGGTTTTCAAAAAATTATCGTTTGCCCTGAGAATGGTTCCGTCCAGGTCAAATTCGATAATTGCCTGCGATTTTCCAATGGCGTCTACTGTGGCTTGCAGCTCGTGAAGCAATATTGACTCTTGCGTAGAACTACGCACCATTGCAGAAGAAACCGCTTCACTTGACTCAATGAGCTCGGTTGTTGACATTATCGTTTACCTTTTCGGGATTGACCAGCAAGACTGGATTGCCAACCTGAAGAACATTTCAGCAGTTGGCCCCTGCATGGGGAGCATATCGACTCATTTCAGAAAACTTTTAGAAGTTCGACTGCTCAAGCCGGGGGGTAAAGACGAAAGGCTCGCCATTGGCGAGCCCTTAATGTTTTGATTCTTTTGGAGCCGGTAGTCGGAATCGAACCAACGACCATCTGATTACAAATCAGGCGCTCTACCAACTGAGCTATACCGGCCTTTTCTTCTTTTCTAATTCTAGCTCAGTTGATCTTTTCAGTCACGGTCAGGGCGTTGCTTAAACGGAAAGGAATCTTCGTTTCCACATCAATTTGGACGGCATTGCCTCGCGTCGCAAGCACTACACCAGTGCCCGCACCCGCTCCACTGGCGGCACCAACGGCTGCCCCTTTGCCTCCTCCAGCGATTGCACCAATTGCAGCGCCCAGCGCAGCACCGATCCCAACCTTGGCAGCATCCTTCTTCGCTGAAGACTCGGCAATCCGTTCCCAAGCATCCGTCTTCAAATCGATTCTCTGACCATCGCTCAACTGAATTCTTGTCAGAGCAAGCGTGATCCGGGCAGCACCCTTCACCCGTCCGCTGCGGTCCACCTCTACCACTTTGCCGTCAACCTTAGCTCCGCGCTCAGCGAGAACAATGTCGTCCACAACCAGGGGAGCCTCAAGAGTTGCAGTAAAAGAATCGCCCGCAATGTTCTTCTCGGAATTGATCGTCGAGTTCATTCGAACACTAATGCTGGTTCCCGCAGGCACGTTAACCGTTTCAGGGGTGCGGGCTGGCTGCTTCACCGCCGGGTCGGGGCGCATGATTTCCGCTCGCTTCACTTCTTCTTTTGCCGGCTTGGGAGCCTCAGGCTGCCCGGAAGAAAATGGGGGCAGCACTACGCCGCCACCGCTTTCATTGGCGGCTGCCGTAGTCGACGTGTCAGGCATCGTCTTCACTGGTTCCGCCACGCTGCCCTTCTTCACCACAACTGGAGCCGCTTTGGGTAGTCTTGTATCGCGACGCGCCGTATCGATGGCCCGAGGCCGCACTGCCTCCATACCTGCCGCTACATCAGCGACATGGCCGGATGCGCTTTCAACCGGACGTTCCACTACAGCCGTAGAGGCATTTTCGACAGCTACCGGCTCTGTTTTCGAGTCAGAGCCTCTTGTCAAAAATACGGCCAGAGCACCTGCCAATGCTGCCCCGCCGACAAAGGCCAACAAGATCTTCGAATTCATACTTCTCCTGACGTAAGCGCACGCGGCTTCGTTTCTCGTAGTCTACTCCCGAAACCCCGCATAATAGAGAAAGATGCGTGCTTTCCCGGCCAGTTTTCCCATTGGCCCCAAAACCATAGTTCCCGCGACGGTTCTTGCCCCCATGGCTGGGGTCACCGATACCGTTTTCCGCCGCCTGATTCGCGATCAGGGCGGCTGCGGTCTGATCATGACAGAATTTACATCGAGCCACGGCGTGGTGGCGAGTGTTCGATCGAAGAAAGTCTCCAAGACTGAAAAGCGTTACCTCTGCTTTGAGCCGGAAGAGCACCCCATCTCTTCGCAGCTCTTTGGCTCAGACCCCAAGGTGATGGCCGACGCCGCCCGTCATTGCGAAGACCTCGGTTTCGACTTCGTCGACATCAACTTTGGTTGCCCGGTAAAGAAGGTAGTTCGCTGCAACGGTGGCTCCGGTTGCCTGCGAGATCTACCCCTGATCGTCGATATTCTCACGGCCGTCAAATCTGCAATCAAGATCCCACTAACCATGAAGTTCCGCGCTCGCTGGAATGACAACGAACTCGTACATGTAAAGATGGGCAAGATTGCCGAAGACCTCGGCCTCGCAGCCATCGCCCTCCATCCGCGTACCCGCGAGCAAGGCTATGCCGGCAAAGCCGACTGGACCCGCATTGCTGAACTCAAGGACGCAGTCAAGATTCCCGTCATCGGCAATGGCGACATCATCACCCCCGAAGACGCCGTGAGAATGATCGAGCAAACCAACTGCGATGCAGTAATGGTAGGACGCGCGGCCAGCTACAACCCCTGGATCTTCCGCCAGATCAGCGAATACCTCGCCACCGGCACCTATTGGCAACCAACCCATGTCGATCGCTACGAAATCATGAAGCGCTACTTCACCATGCTCGAAGAAACCAACTGGCCTGAAGCCGTGGGCAAGATGAAGCAGTTCACCAGCTATTTCACCCACGGGGTGAGGAACGGCGCGCACCTGCGATCCGGCATCTACAAGCACCATGAGCCAAAGCAAATCATCCAGGCAGTAGAAGAATTCTTCTCCAAAGAACAAGAGGCAGAGATCGTCGCGGCATGAAGATTGTGGAACTGATTACAGACGGGGCCTGCTCGGGCAACCCCGGTCCCGGCGGCTGGGCCGCGATTCTAAAGTACGGGGCACACAAGAAAGAACTCTACGGAGCCGAGTCCCCAACAACAAATAACCGGATGGAGTTGCGGGCTGCCGTTGAAGGCTTGAAGCTTCTCAAAGAGCGCTGTCAGGTTGAAATTACAACCGACTCTGAGTACGTGCGCAAAGGGATCAC
>CANGVB010000135.1 GCA_947456995.1 Bryobacteraceae bacterium
AATCATCCCCCGGCGCACCAAAGCCCGGCCGCAAACACAATCCCGCCAGATTCAGCCAGCGAATCTCATGCGCTGCAGACTTCTTGCGCCCCTCGGCACACTCGAGGAACACATCAGCCAGCTTACGAATCGCCCCCAGTGGCCACGAGTTCCGCCCCAGCGATAGCGTCTGTTCCAGCTTCTGCGGCAACTCCTCAGGCAACAACGAGAACTCACCAGTAAAGGTCTGCCGCACCAGCGCACAAGCCCGCTCGAGCGCCTCATCATTCACCGTCGCCATCGGTCGCGCCACAACCCTTTTCGCACTCGCCCGCCGCAACTCAAACTGCAAGCGCCACGAATGCTCGCTCACCTTGCTATCGGCAAAGATCTCAAGCGTACCTACTTCCGTCAAATGCGCCCGCAGCTTCACCGGCACACTGCGCTCCATATTCGGATTCCCAAACCGGATCACCGCATCCAGCGGCGCATGAAGATGAAAGCCCTCGTCCACCTCAACGCCCTGCCCGGCAACATCCTCAGTCCGCGTCAATGAACTATAAAGCCGAAAACTCACAGGCTTGTTCGCAAGCAACTGCAATCCCGGCACATCCAGCTCCAGCGTCGAGCCTTCTTCAGACCCGCGAGGCACCAGACAAATCGACTGCTTCTCACCCGTCCCAATGAAGTAAGCCCGTGGCAATCCACCACGCACCAGAATCCCCTGCCCACCGCCACGCACATGCGAGTAATAAGCCGCACCCTGCGCCACAGCCAGATCCAGATCCTGATTCTCAAACACCAGAGGAGCCTTACCAAACCAGCTCTCCACAACACTCTTCACCCGATCCCGCAAGATCTCCGGGATAAAGAATCCACCGTTAAACAAGATCGCATCCGGCCGCACATTCCCGCTTTCGCTCAAGAACTGCGCCAGGTGCTTCGTCACCGCCGGGTCAGACACATAAGGCAAGCCCAGCTCACGAAACGCCGACTTCTTATCCACAGAGGGCACGTCAGTCAGCGCACACTCCGGCAGAAACCCATCGAGAGCTAGCTCGCGAGCCTCAGTCCGGGTGATCTCAGTGCGCAACGTGCCACCAATCAAAGAACTCCCGGCACCCAACACGGTGATCTCAACCGACTCAGGCCCATCCACCGCCAGCAACTTCTCTTTAGCAGCCGCACACTGCCGCCGCAACGCACTCCTCTGCCGCAGCGACAACTGTGTATTCAGCTTCGTCTCCACCAGCCAACTCAGCGTGAGGTCGAGATTATCCCCACCCAGTAACAAGTGCTTGCCCACAGCTGTGCGAGTAAACTGCACATGGTCACCCGTGCGAGCCACCTGAATCAGCGTAAAGTCTGAAGTGCCGCCACCAACGTCGACAATCAGCACGTTCATGCCATCGGTCAAGCTCTTCTGCGATTGCGAAAGATGCCGTGCGATCCACGAATAAAACGCTGCCGCCGGCTCTTCAATCAGAGTCAGCTTCTCCATCCCCGCCGCCCGCGCCGCCTGCACGGTCAACTCACGAGCCTCTTCATCAAAGCTCGCCGGCACCGTCAGCACGACATCATGCTCACCAATAGAAGACCCGTTGGCTTCCTTCCACGCAGCAGCAATATGAGCCAGATACTTGGTGGAAGCCTCTACCGGCGAATACAACCGCCCGGCCTCCTGCGCATCCCACGGCAGGATCTTCGCATTCCGGTCTACTTCACTATTCGAGAGCCAGCTCTTGGCCGCATAAACACTCTTGGTCGGAACCAGAGCCCCCTGCTCACGCGCATAAACACCGACATACTCCTGCTGGTCGAGATAAAGAAAACTCGGCAGCGTCCGCCGCTTCTCCTGCCGGCCCTGCGCCACATACTGCCCGATTTCAAGCACCTGTATCGGGGTATATTCTGCCTCAGCCGCTTCCACCTCATCCACCCAGGCCAGGGCAGAATTTGTTGTCCCTAAGTCGATACCAATCTTCATGCTTTGCGCTCTCTCACACTAAACTCGAGCTTCCAGCGGTCGCCACTGGCGGCCACGCAAAATAGCTCCAACACGCCCGTCGCCGTTACATGCGATTCCAGCGTCACCGGCACCAGCCCGCCGGGCGTCTTCTCTGTCGGCGCAAGCGTAATCTCCATCGCCGGCAATTCCTTCAGATCCTTCGGCATAGGCTCAAGCAGAGCCCCAGCCTCATCCCCACGACGCTCGGTCGAAGAGAAGATTCGAAACTCCACCGGCTCGCCCACATAGAGGCCAAACTTCCGGCCCGGATACTGATGCGCCGAGCCCTCTTCCATCCCAAAGGGCACAACAGTAAACGCCTTCATCGGCGCTGCCATCCCGGGCACAGCCGGCATCGCATCTTCAATCCCGACGTAATAAGTACGAGGCACACCACCCCGAATCCGGATCCCCTTACCCTGCCGCGCCAGCCCATAATAAGCCGCCCCGCGAGCTACCGCCAGCATCAGGTCCTCCCCATCCAGCACCTTCACCGGCTTGGGCAACCACAGGTTCAAACTCGTCAGAATCCGGTCCCGCACAAGCCCCGCCCGCAACACACCGCCATTAAACAAAACATGCGTCGGTGCCGCCCCACCCTGCTTCACAAAGTGCGCCAGATGCGCCGTAATCCGCGCGTCGCTTGCATAAGGCAAAGCCATCTCAGACAAAGCAGAGCGCCGAGTCCTGGCCAAGTCCTCATCCGGTGCCACATGAGGGAAGAAACCCTCCACCAGAATCTGTTCCACTTCAGCCCGCGTCAGCTTCGACTTGATCGTCCCGCCAATCAAACTGCTGCCACGGCCCAGAATCGTGACAGGCTGCTCCGTCACCGTTGATTCCGGGTCAAGCAATACTTCCTTAGCCGCCCGGCACTGCTGCCACAACGCTTGCAGTTGCTGCGCATCAAGCTTCGGCATCTTCGTCTCAAGATGCCGCGCCAGCGCAAGATCCATATTGTCGCCACCCAGCAGAATGTGGTCCCCTACGGCCACCCGCTCCAGCGTGAGCGCCCCATTCTGATCCTTAACATCAATCAGCGTAAAGTCCGTCGTACCGCCACCAATGTCGATGATCAGCACCCGGTCGCCGGGCCCAACCTTTTCACGCCAGTCTGCGTGCTTGCCAATCCAGGCATAAAAAGCCGCCTGAGGCTCTTCCAGCAACACAAGCTTGGAAATCCCAGCTTCCCGAGCCGCCTTCTCCGTCAACTGCCGCGCCACCGCATCAAAGCTGGCCGGCACCGTCAACACCACTTCATGCTCACCAAGAGCAGCATGCCCCGCATGTTGCCAGGCCTCATTCAAATGTTCAAGATAGGCCCGCGAAGCCTCAACCGGGGAAATCTTCGCCACCCCATCCGGCGCATGCACCGGCAGAATCGCCTCATTGCGATCCACCCCCGCATAGCTCAACCACGACTTGGCGCTAGCCACCAGCCGCCCCATACTCTCGGCCCCACGCCGCCGGGCCAGTGTGCCCACAACGTACTTCGGCTGCTCATCCCACGGCAGCGCCGTCGCTCCCTCGGCAAAGTCTTTCGGCCCAGGCAAGTAAACAAACGAAGGCAACAACGCCTCCGCCCGCACCTCTCCCGGCTGCACTACCTGCTCCACCGCAAAGGCCTGAACGGCTTCCTCTTCACCAAAGGCTAAAGCGCTATTGGTTGTACCGAGATCAATTCCAATTACCAAGGGAAACTACTCAACCTCAATTTCAGCTGGTGCCAGAATCTTCAGATTCGCCTTCACCTGCAGTGCCGGCAATTCAATCTTTTCTACCTTCCAGCCTTTATGGCGCAAGGTCCCGGCCTTAACATTGCCATCTGCCGGCACATTGCCCAGCAGCTTGATCGCACCAGGATCGTTCTTGAGTGCCCCAGCCGCAGAAAGCTGCGTAACCGCACCCTCCACCCCGTCAATCACCGGCTGCAAAGACAGATAGCGCTGCAACGTAGCCCGCGAACTTTCGTGGATGTTACGCACAGCCGCACCCACCTGCTCGTCAGAGTAAGGCGAGACGTCCTCCATCAAAAAGTCCAGCAACCGGGCATCCCGCTGCAACAGGGCAAGCAACTGCAAGGCCCCGTCGCTGACGTCTACCTTGGGCGCAACGGCAGCAGGCGCAGGCGTTGCTTTTGCCGCGCGCTTGGAAAGCCCCAGCGCGAGAATAACCGATTCAGGAAGTTGGCCGCCAAAGAGCAGGCCGAAGAAAGATGAGAATGCGAGCGAGATACGGCTCAAGTTCAGCTCGAGCCTCCGTTTCTATTGGGGATTCGCGGCCAGATGAGCCGCATCTCCCATTCTAGCGCTAGGTATCCATGAAATGTCCTACTCGAATTGCCAGCAAAACCCGGGTACTCCGCTGGAACCGGTAGAACCAATTTGAAAAAGTCCCAGTACTAAACAGCCCGTTAGATGAGGACTAAACCTATTCTGAACGGCTAATATCAACCCTAGTAACGGATTTGAAACGTTCTTGAAAAGAGAAGACTATGTATAAATTTTTTGCCAAGTCCCTGTTGATCACCTTGGCTGTAGGCGCGACGTCACTCGTCGCTGCCCCCTTAACATTCACCTCGGGCGGAGGAGCGCAAGGAACAAAAGTCCTGTTTGATGGCAATGTGGCTACTAACTTTGTTGCGGGCCTCAGCTCCGCAGCAACCTTTAGCCTCCTGAGTGTCGAAAACTCCGGCAAGAAGTGGAATTTTCAGGTAGTTGTTGAAGAAACAGGCTCAGTCAACGCACGCGTCGCTGGCCTCGGCTTCGTTGATATCAATCCTGACGTCAACGGCGGAGCCGTTACAAACGCTGGTGGCACCGATTGGCAATTCAACTTCACCGGCAACAACCTCCAGTTCCCGAATCAGTTTGGTGCTCTTGAGGCTTGCTTCATCGATAACAACAATAACTGCAATGGCGGCGGCAACGGCGGTGTCAATAACGGCTCCAGCGCAACGGTTCTTTTCAACCTCACCTTCGCTTCCAGCCAGAGCTCGATTACCTTTAACGGAATGGGCGTTCGCTATCAGTCCATCGTTGGAGTTACAGCTGGAACTTCCGGAACCGGCAGCGACACCGGCACCGGCCCGAATATCCCTGTCCTCGAAAACCCCGTGCCCGAACCCGCCACTATGGGTTTGATGGGCCTTAGCCTGGCGGCACTTGCTGCAGTCTCCCGTCGTCGTAAGTAAATTTTGTTCCCTCCTAAAGATCAGAGCCAAACCGCAAGGTTTGGCTCTTTTCTATTCCCAGCACTCGACACTGGCGCTAGGATAGGCTTGAGATGCCCGTAACGGAAACCAAATGGAAACGCGGTGAATTAGCCGAAGCCTGTGGTGTCAACAGCGAAACGCTCCGCTTCTACGAAAAAGAAGGCCTCCTCAACCCCGAGCGCGGCCCCAACGGCTACCGCCTCTATTCCGTAGCCGACGCCAAACGCATCCGCCTCACCCAGCGCGCCATCGGCGTGGGCTTCAGCATCCAGGATGTCAAAGACTGGCTAGCCGGCGACGCCATCAAAATGGAGCAGGCCCTGCTGCGGGTTGAAGCCAAAATCACCGAACTCGAACGCCTCCGCAAGAGCCTCAGAAAAAAGTTAAAAAAAGTTTGAGCCTTTTGAGCGAAAAAAATCGCTTATCCAATTGAAGCCATACAGCTACACCGCAAGGCCGGGCAGCGACGTTCCGGAGGGATATCGTTGTTGCCCTTTTTTGTAACATTTTGCCCCTCAAGCAGAACGTACAAAATGTGAAGCCAGACTGGTCTCAACTCTTTGAACACCACGGCGACGATCTCTATCGTTTCGCTTACCGTCTTTCTTCCTCCCGCGAGATTGCCGAAGACGCCGTTCAGGAGTGCTTTGTATCCTGCCTCAAGTCCAATCCTCTGGCAACCCAAATTCGCGGCGAAATGCGGGCTTATCTTTTTGGCGCCGTCCGAAACCAGGTCTACAAAGCCCTCAAACGTAATCCCCAGCCTCCCGAAGCCAAACCCATCCTCGTCCAGCCCGATCAAACGAGCGAGGTTTTTGCCGCCCTCCAACAAATTCCAGAATCCTCCCGCGAAGCAATCGTTTTGATCTGCATCGAAGGATTCAGCTACGACGAAGCAGCCCGCATGCTCGATGTAGAACCGTCAGCACTCCGCGTCCGCGTTCATCGCGCACGCCGCCAACTCAAAGAAGCTCTCGGAATCGAGGTAAATTCCAATGACTGATCTACAACTGGACCAGGCCCTCAAAGCCTTCACTATTCCCCCGCCACGGCCGGAATGGAGGCATCAAATGCGCACCCGGCTCAGGCCCAATCCCTGGATGCGCCGTCTCGCCGTCGCAGGCCTTGCCGCCTGCGCCGCCCTTGGTGCTGCATTTCACGACAACAAACTCAGCGAGCTCAGCTTCGGCGATGACCACAAGCGTGTTGTGATCACCACCCGCGTAGACCCTGTTTACTCCAAATTCAACTGGTTCCGGCTCGCAGGTTCTGTCACAACAGGCAAGGATTGGACCACCCGCAAACTCTACGACCCCAGCTCAGAAACAGCCTTCGGCTACGAAACCCGCGCACTGCCCCTGCCCGGTGGCCGTTTTCGGCTGGAGTTTCAAGCCCTTCGCGAGGATCCGCGCCAGGGCCGATACAAAACATACCGCTGGACTTCACCCGATAGCATCCCATCGCCCGTCGACATTGCACCAAACGAAAAGACGACAGTTGCCCTGAGTCACGACGGCAACTCAAAGCTCTTCGATGAACTCCAAATCGTTTCAACCACAGAGCCCATCAGTGTCTCAATGCGCAAAGAGCCCCTGAGGATCTTCAATCCCAGGCTTTTCGAAGACGGCAAACAGATTGTAGACCTCAAGGGCTCGGCTCTCTCCGGCAAAGCCATCATGATCTTGATGCCGGGTGAAAAGAATCTCATCCTTCGCCTGGACACCGGTAAAAAGAACGACTACCTGTCCGTGGGCTGGGTGGAAGGCAACACGCTGGAAATCGATATTGAAGACCACCACTACCGGCTGGAATCCTCCGAAAAGATCGGCGATGGCCCCCGACAGCAAGTCTTTGGCCTGTCCAAGTCCAATGATGAGCCGAAAGGCCCCGTAAACCTCGGTACTCGTGATTGATAAACTCTGCCCTAAGTGCAAAGTTTCCCCAGCTTCGGCATCTACCAGGCCACTGCCCTCCTCGGCCATGGCGGCATGGGTAGCGTCTACCTGGCAAACCGCACCGACGGAGTCTTCACCCAACAGGTCGCAATCAAGGTCCTCGCCCAACATCTCGCCGGCGAAGATTTCGAAGCCCGCTTCATCGTCGAGCGTCAGCTCCTCGCCCAGATGCAGCACCCCAACATCGTCCGCCTTCTCGACGGCGGCATCAGCTCATCCGGCGAACCCTACCTCGTCACAGAATTCGTAGACGGCGTCTCGCTCGACCAATACTGCGACCAAAATCAACTACCCATTCCACAACGCATCCGTCTCTTCCTCGAAGTCTGCTCAGCCGTCGAGCACGCTCATCAAAACCTCGTCGTCCATCGCGACCTCAAACCCTCAAACATCCTCGTCAGCACCAAAGAAGGCCACGTCAAGCTTCTCGATTTCGGCACTGCCAAGCTCCTCAAGGGCCCCGAAGAATCTACCGTCACCGAAGCCATGCTTCTCACCCCTCGTTACGCCAGCCCCGAGCAACTCCGCAAAGATCCCATCACCACCCGCAGCGATGTCTACTCTCTCGGGATGGTGCTCTATGAACTCCTCAGCGGCCAGCGCCCCTTCGGCAACACCGGCGAAGTCGTACAGGAACTCGCCCGCGCCTACCAATACTCCGAAGGTAAAGCCCTCGGCCAAACCGTCACCGGCGAAGACGCAGCCAAACGCAGCACCAGCGAATCAGACCTCAAACGCACCCTCTCGGGAGACCTCGCCCTCATCTGTTCCAAAGCCCTCGATCACGACCCCTCCCGCCGCTACGCAACAGCCCGCGAGCTGGCCAGCGACCTCGAAGCCTATCTCGCCTCAAAACCCATCACCGCCCGCCCCGCTACCGCCACCTACCGCACCACCAAATTCCTCCACCGCAACTGGCCCTTCGTCACAGCCGC
>CANGVB010000136.1 GCA_947456995.1 Bryobacteraceae bacterium
AGCCCCAGAGGACGGTGTAGAGGTAGGGCTTTTGCTCGTCTTCGATTTTGGTGAGGCGGAGGAGAGCGGGGGCCCAGGGCATAGCAAGACCGATGAGGACAGGGATGTAGAACCAGAAGGGCTGGACGTGCTGGAGTTCTGGAGAGAGGAAGCGCTGGATGTGGTGGCGGATGATGAATTCGTCGATGAAGCGCTGGCCGTTGACGGCGTAGCAGGCGAGGTACCAGGGGAGTGCGGTGGCTAGCATAGCGGCCCAGTGGCGCCATTCTTTGCGGTAGAGGAAGGCAACGGGGATGCAGAGGACTAGCGGCACGAGGCCTTTGGCGAGGACGGCGAGGCCGAGGGCGAAACCGGCGGCCCAGGGCTTGTTGCGGAGGATCAGGATTAAGAAGGCGTGGAAGCAGACGGTGAGCGGGAGGTCTGTTACGGCGACTTGCGAGAGGGCGAGCCAGCCGATGGAGGTGCCGAGGATGAGGGCACTCTCTAGAGTTGGGAGTGCGAAGAGGAAGCCGAGGCCAAGCAGGGTTATAGGCAGGCGAGCGGCTATATCGGGCGGGAAGCCGAGGGTGTCGAATGTTGCAATGAGCCAGTAGAGGAGAGGGGGCTTCTCGAACCACGGCTTGCCCCAGAGGGTAGGGGTGATCCAGTCTCCTGAACTGGCCATTTGATGGCCGATGGCGGCGTAGCGCGGCTCGTCCGGGCCGAGGAGGCCACTGGAGGCGAGGAACAGAAGATAGGGAATCGCAAGCGCGGCCACGAGCCACACGCGAGGCTTGGGCACCCCTCAAGTATAATCAGTGGTTTCACCATGGGTCTTCTAGATATTGCTAAATTACCGACCGCAGAAAACTCTGCGATTCGCCTTCACGAGACGGACAATGTTGCGATTGCGCGTGTGCCGCTGAGCCCGGGCGCGACGATTGTTGTCGCCGGGACATCTGTGATGGTGCTTGATAGCGTGCCGGCTGGGCATAAGGTTTGCCTGAAGGCGATTGGGGCTGGCGAGAGTGTTCGCCGTTATGGCCAGGCGATTGGCAAGACGCGGATGGCCATTCAGCCGGGGCAGCATATCCATGTGCACAACCTGGCGTTTGAGGATCATGAGTTGGAGCTGGAGTTTCCGACGGGTGAGATTGCTTATCCGGCGCTGCCAGCGAATATGCCCACGTTTGAGGGATTTCTGCGTGAGGACGGGCGGGTAGGGACTCGCAATTATGTGGCTGTGGTTGCGGCTTCGAATTGTGCGGCCTATACAGTGGACTGGATTGCGGAGAGCTTTGAGGCTGGTAGCATTTTGCCGAATGTGGATGGCGTGGTGGCCTTCCCTCATGGTGAGGGTTGTGGACATGCGATTGGGCCGGATACGGATCAGTTGAAGCGGACGCTGGCTGGTGTGCTGAATCATCCGAATATTGGTGCGGCGCTGATTATTGGGTTGGGTTGTGAGGTGAACCAGATTGATCACTATCTGGGGCCGAATGCGCCACGATCGAAGCGGTTGCATGGGTTGACGCTGCAGACTAGCGGTGGGACTCGTGGGACGGTGGAAGCGGCGCGGACTCGCATCAAGCAGTTTATGGAAGAGATGACCGAGCAGAAGCGCGTGACGGTGCCGGCGTCGAAGATTCAGCTTGGGTTGAATTGTGGTGGTAGTGATAGCTTCAGCGGGATTTCGGCGAATCCGGCATTGGGTGTTTGCAGCGATATGCTGGCGGCTATTGGGGCAAGTGCTGTGCTGGCTGAGACGACCGAGTGTTTTGGAGCGGAGCATTTGCTGGTGAAGCGGGCTCGGAATCGCCAGGTTGCTGAGAAGTTCTTGGGCTTTATTGAGGGGTATAAGAAGTATCTGCGGCAGTTTGGCGGGAGCTTTGATGACAACCCGAGCCCGGGGAATAAAGAAGGTGGGCTGTCGAATATTTTGGAGAAGAGATTGGGGGCTGCGGCGAAGGCTGGTACGAGCCCGATGATGGATGCGGTGGATTATGCCGAGACGGTGAAGTCGCCGGGCTTTGTGTTTATGAATACGCCTGGGTATGATCCGGTGTCGCTGACGGGGTTGGCGGCTGGTGGTTGTAATTTGATTGCGTTTACTACGGGCAGGGGAAGTGCGATTGGCTTCCCGAATGTGCCGGTGATCAAGGTTGCTACCAACTCGAATACTTATAAACGCATGGTGGACAACATGGATGTGAATGCGGGGCGGATTGTGGATGGAGATGCGAGTGTGGAGCAGGTGGGTAAGGAGATTTTTGATTTGTGCTTGAGGGCGGCTTCGGGTGAGAAGACTAAGGCCGAGGTGCTGGGGCATAAGGAGTTTGTGCCTTGGCGGATTGGGCCGGTGCTGTAGGGGCCGGGACAGCACGTTTCGCATAAAGGATATCCAGCATGTTTGGAGTTCAGTTTGATGAAACCACTTTGAAGACCATGAGGCTCAGCCTCCTGGTCTTCTTTTGCGTAAGGACTGCGGTTGGTGAGGAGATTTGGATCGTGGAGAAACTTATTGCTGCATCCTATCCCACGCTGGCGCAGTTTGCTCGTGTAGAGGGGACAGTAAACTTGAACTGCAAAATAGACGACACCGGTCGGGTTCTGGAATGCATTGCAGACGGTGGGCACCCGCTTCTTCAGAAGGCGGCTATTGAAAATGCTGTCCGGTGGAAATGCCGAAAGACAGAAGGTTCTAGAGCGGGCCAGCCAGAAATAAAACTCGTGTATGAGTTTTCATTTTCAGATGCACCCCCGGTAAGGCACACGCCTAAAGTGGAATTCACCTTTGAGTATCCAAATCACGCGCGGATTGTGTCGGAAGTTCCCTGCCCCGATCATCTGCCATGCACGGCAAGCGAGGTACAGCAATTTAAGAGCAAGAAGAAAAGCAAGCCTTTGCCGTGAACGGGGATGGAAAGGATCTTGCGTTCGCCTGATTTCGCATAGATGTGATGAGTACCCGAGATTCTCCTTAGGATCTAGCCATGGGCTGCCAGTAGGCGACACAAAGTTGGGCCTGTGATCGCTCTCAAACCGCTATGTCCAAAATTTGGATATTGGATTCGGGTTTGCCGCCTTATTCCAGTTTAGGCGTGTATTCTGAAAGCGAAAGGGCGAGAGAAACGATGAACTTGCAACAGGAAATCGCAGAGCACGTGAAAAAACTCCCTCTCTCGAAACAAGAGGAAGTTCTTCGTTTTGTGTCCGAGTTAAGAGGCCAAGCACTTATTGGGGAAAAAGGATCAGCCTTGGCTGCATTCGCAGGTAGACTCGATCCGGTTTCGGCCAAGCAGATGCAGGAAGCTATCGATAAGGATTGTGGGCAGATCGACCTTGACCAGTGGTAGTTTTTTGCTCGCTACAAATCACTTGATTGCCTTTTTGGAAGACGATGTAAAGGTTCAAGCTGAGGTGAATCAAGCTAGTGATGGTTTCGTTTGGTGTTTGCGATCGGGGAACTTCATTTTGTCTGATCCCAGTGAATGATATTTGAATAGCAGCAATTGTACTTGAGCTAGGATTGACCCTTGTTAGCTACCATTCGATATTTGCATCCCGAGCAATTTGGTTAGCTAAGCCGGGACGCAGATATCGGTTGCCATGAATTGGGATGGAAAGGATCTTGCGCTCGCCTGCTTTCGCATAGATGTGATGACTGCCCGAGATTCGCTTCAGAATCCAGCCGTGGGCTTCCAGCAAGCGGCACAAGTCCGGGCCTGTGATCGCTCTCAAACGGCGATATCCAATATTTGGATATTGGATTCGGGTTTGCCGCCTTGTTCTTGAAGTACTGCGAGAACTCCTGAGATTGCTTCGCGGAGATTCACTTTTAGTTCATCAAGAGAATCGGCTTGGGTGTAGCAGCCGGGCAGGGCTGGGACCTCGGCCCAGAAACCACCTTCCGGGTCTTCGTGGATGACTGTGAGATAGTTTGCCACGCCTTCATTTTGGCATAGGCAGCGCAGTCCCTTAGACTGGAGTCATGCGTTTTCTTTTTCTTTGCTTTCTTGCGCTGGGCCTGATGGCTCAGGGTAAGAAGAAGCCTTCGAAGCCGGTGAAGGTGGAGCAGCCGAAGCGGGACTTGGCCAAGATTGAAGCT
This sequence comes from Bryobacteraceae bacterium, assembly GCA_947456995.1. Taxonomy (GTDB): domain Bacteria; phylum Acidobacteriota; class Terriglobia; order Bryobacterales; family Bryobacteraceae; genus Bryobacter. The sequence continues at coordinate 4,088 of CANGVB010000136.1, forward strand.
TACTTGCGGCATCTGAATCTTTGGACTCCCGAAATCAAGTTTGAGGTTGTCGATACCCAGCCTTCATCGATGCTGCCTGGCTTCGACGAGATGACCGTTAAGGCTTCGCTGGGAGAACGCTTTGCCGAACAGAAGATTCTGATCTCGGCTGATGGGAAGACGATCGTGAAGGGTGAGGTGCTCGATACCTCGGCCAATCCTTTCATCAAGGACATTGCCTTGATTCGTAATGTCGGGCAGCCTTCGATGGGGACTGTTGGGGCGCCTGTTGTACTGAGTGTCTATACCGATTACCAGTGCCCTTATTGCCGGGAACAGGCCAAGACCTTGCGGGCCAATCTGATGAAGAGTTTCCCCAAAGAGGTTCGGCTGTTCATTCATGATTTTCCGCTGGAGCAGATTCATCCGTGGGCGCGGCCGGCGGCGATTGCCGGGCGTTGCATCTACTTGCAGGGTGAGGAGAATTACTGGAAGTATCATGACTGGGTCTTTGATCAACAGCAGGCATTAGGGGCGGAAACGTTCCGGGGAATGTTGATGAGCTGGGCTCCTGCTAACGGGATTGACAGTCTGCAGTTGACGCGTTGCTATGACAACAAGGAGACCGATGGTGAGGTGACGCAGGATCTGGCAGGAGCGAAGAAGCTGGGGATCAATTCCACCCCTACGCTTTATGTCAATGGCCGGAAGCTGGCCGGGAACGTGAGCTGGGAGCAGTTGAAATCGATTATCGATGTGGAAGTGAAATACCAGGCTACGGCGAAGAATGCTGGAGACACGGCCTGCTGCAGTGTGAGTTTGAATACGCCGGGGGTGAAGTAAGTGAAGCGATTCTTTGCTGGCCTGATTTTTGCGTCATTGGTGTGGGCGGCGAAGCTGCCCGAGACGATCGACGGACGCCGTATGGTGGAAGACGTTAAGGTGCTTTCGAGCGAGCGTTTCAAGGGCCGCTTTACCGGGACGCCGGAACTGGATCAGGCAGCGAAATGGATCGCTAAGAATTACGAGAAGGCGGGGCTCAAGCCTGCCTTTGCTGAGGGCGGAGCCAAGCCTTCTTACCTGCAGAAGTTTGTGGTGAATACCGAGTCGAAGCTGGGCAAGAAGAATACGCTGACGGTAGGCAGCAAGGAACTCATCGTGGCCAAGGATTTCATGCCACGGGTGTTTTCGTCGACCGGCACTGCGACCGGCGAGATGGTGTTTGTTGGCTACGGGATTACGTCCACCGAGCATCACTATGACGATTACGCCGGGATGGATGTAAAGGGCAAGGTGGTGGTGGCTCTTCGCTATGAGCCGCAGGACCAGAACGAGAAGAGCGTCTTTGACGGCAAGAACCGGACGCGGCATTCGAACTTTGAGGCCAAGGCGGTGAATGCCAAACTGCATGGGGCGGCCGCTTTAATTCTGATCAACAACGCTGTGTTGTACCCGGAGGATGCCGATAAGCTCGATGCTTTTGGGAATCAGAGCGGGGCGATGGATTCCGGGATTCCAGTGGTGCAGGTGAAGGCGAATGTTGCGGAGGCGTGGTTCAAAGAATCACAACATGATCTGAAGGGGATAGTGAAGGCGATCGACAACACTTTGCAGCCGCAAAGCTTTCGGTTTCCGGCGGCGATGAAGGTAACGATGCGGGTGGAAGTGGACCGTGTGATGCGGCCGACTCATAATGTAGCTGGGTTCCTGCCTGGGACGAGCGATGAGTACATTGTGGTTGGCGGGCACTATGACCATCTTGGGTTTGGACAGCAGTTCTCGATGGCTCCGAGTGAGGTGCCGAAACTGCATCCTGGAGCGGACGACAATGCGAGCGGCACGGCAGCCGTGATTGAGTTGGCACGGTATTTTGCCAAGCAGCCAAAGATGAAGCGGGGCGTGCTGTTTGTGGCGTTTTCTGGTGAGGAGATTGGGCTGCTAGGGTCGAGCCATCTGGCTGGGAAGATGCCGTTTCCGCTGGAGAAGTGCGCGGCGATGATCAACATGGATATGGTGGGCCGGATGGTGGGCGGCAAGTTTTTTGCGGCCGGAGTGGCCACCGGCTCGACGTTCAAGAAGATTCTGGATGAGGTGGTGCAGGGTCAGGCGGATTTAAAGCCGGAGTTCAGCGACAACCTGAGTATTGGTGGGAGCGATCATACTTCGTTTAGCGCGAAGCAGGTGCCTGCTTTGTTTTTCTTCAGTGGTTTGCATAGCGATTATCACAAGCCGTCTGACACCTGGGACAAAATTGAACCGGGGGCTTATGGGCGTCTGATCACAGTTGTGGGAGCAACGCTGCAGGAACTGGGCGTGGCCGAAGAGAGGCCGCGTTTTCAGCGTGTTGAGGTGACGCCGATGCCTGGTGGCGGCGGCGGTGGGGGCTACGGCCCGTATTTCGGTAGCGTGCCGGATTTTGCCGAGGTGCCTGGCGGAGTGAAGCTGGCAGACGTGCGGGCGGGAAGCCCGGCAGAGAAGGCCGGGATCCGCGGAGGGGATTTGATGACCGAATTCGACGGAAAACCGGTGGCAAATCTACAGGATTATACGTACCTCCTTAAGTCAAAAGCCGTAGGTGATGCGGTGGAAGTTAAGGTAAAACGCTTAGGCGAGACCCTTACTTTTAGGGTGGTACTAGAAGCGCGAAAGTAATGTGGCCTAGATGAATTGAGGCAAAGATAATCGTTAAGGAAAGAGTTGATCCCAGCCGATTAACTAGAATAAGAAGCCGATACTGCCCATCATGCCGATAACCAGCACCCCTGAAATGAAAACGACCCATGGTTGGAAATTGCCACCACTGATCTTGCATCCTTTTGCGGAAGCTGCGGGGCCAGACAAGTTGGTGGAGAGTTCGAGAGCGAGCCTGATGCTGCAAGGCTTGTTGCCGAGCGGCGAGACAACTCGTGAAGAATTGGACCGGAGGCTGCTGGACGGGCGCTTCTGCGAAATTCGGATGTTGTTTTATGTGGGCAAGGATTTATTGCGCTGGATCGAACAGTGCATGGATCTGGTGGAGCGGGATGAGGATCTGAAGCGGGCTGGATTCTGCTATCAGTCGTTTGCGGCTATTTTGACAGAAGATCCGCCACGCAAGATTCGCGAGAAGTTGAAGAATTGGGGCGTTGCCGATTACAAGAGCATCTTTAGCCGTGCGCTTGGGCTGAATGCAGTGTTTAACGAGGTGCCGCAGCGGCATCTGGTGACGGATGAATTTGTGCGTCATTACTACCGGTATGCAGATCAACTTTTTGCCTGCCGGCAGTTGTTGTGGAGCTTTGGGGAGATCAAGTCGACCCAGTTTGATTTCGATCTGTACGCCTCTGGTGAATATTCGCGAATGCTGGAACGTGAATGGGGAGCGGACATGAACGACGGGTTTGAATCATAATGATTTCATGCCACTACCCCGGATGCTGCGCATCCGCCAACACTTTCCTGACCGAGCGGTAAAAGACATTCCGGCGACGGTCGCCGCTGAACTGAGACTAGCAGACTTTGCTTCGAAGCTGAAGCCGGGATCCCGGGTTGCAATCGGAGTTGGAAGCCGTGGAATCGCGAACATTGCGACGATCGCTCGCTCTGTTGTGGATTACTGGAAGGCAGCGGGAATGAACCCGTTTATTTTTCCAGCGATGGGGAGCCACGGAGCCGCCTCGCCTGAGGGCCAGGCAATGGTGCTGGGCAAATACAAGATCACTGAAGAGACGATGGGCTGCCCCATTGTGAGCCAGCTTGATGTTGTTTCGCTGGGTGAGACGCCTGAGGGCATTACTGCGTATCTCGACAACGCTGCTTTTGAGAGCGATGGGGTGATGCTGATCGGGCGCGTGAAATGGCACACCGATTTTGAAGGCCCGATCGAGAGCGGCCTTTACAAGATGATGGCCATTGGTCTCGGCAAGTTTGCCGGGGCGCAGTATTATCACACCTTCGCTTACAACATCGGTCTTGGGGCGATGATTCGCGCCGTTGGACGCAAGGTATTGGGTAGCGGGAAGATTCTGGG
>CANGVB010000137.1 GCA_947456995.1 Bryobacteraceae bacterium
AAGGAGCCGTAAAGTCAAAATTCGCAAACCGGTTGTAGCGCTCCGTACGAGGCTGATCATACTCATAGCGCACTCCAACGTTAATCGTCAGGCGTTTGAACTTGATGTCGTCATTCACAAAAAACGCATAGTACATGTTGCGAATCGCCAGCGCAGGTACTCTTTGAATCGATCCGCTGCCAAATCCGGTTAACAGCGATGCAAGCCCATCCCCAGCCGTCAATGTCGCACGCAAAGGATCCGGCCCCTGCGTCTGCCCCAGTCCAAAGCTGTAGCTTCCAGCAGAAGCTCCACCCTGAAACGGCGTCTGGTTGTAAAGCCTTACATCGCCGCCATAGACGATCGTGTGCCGGCCACGAATTTCCGTCTGCTCCCCAACCAGCGTATAGACTTCGTTCCCCCGGCGAATCCTGTCACCAACCGGAGGCCCAAGCTGCGCATAGTTTGCAATCGCCACCGTTGGGAAAATCTGATCCTGAGCCCCAGCGGCGACGTTTGCCGCAAAGCCAAGCTCAGCCAGACTCACCTTCCCGTCGGCCAGCGGAATCCTTCCTTCAAAGCGACGCGTTGCCCCAACTCGCCAATTCAGAATTCGAGTCGGCGACAATACCGACGTCATATTGATCACTCCATTCCATACCCGGTTCACGGTGATCCCAAGAACGCTATCGGCGATGTTGCCATACGGCCCGTTGTTTCCGTTATCACCGGTATTCCGGCTCACCCGGCCAAAAATCGAATGCTTGTCGGAGAGCCGGTGGTCCACTCTTCCCGTCCACTGATTGGAGTTAATCGCCTGATTGGCAGCCCACACATAGTTATTGATCAGCGCCGGCCCCTCGCCAGCCCGGTTGCCCGAAGGCAGAAACTTCAACAGATTCGAGGCAACCCGGCTCTGTGAACTGGCTGGGATTACATTCCCCGGATAACTGTCGCGCACAAATGCACCGCTAACCGACCGCGTTGAAAATGGATTGTAGATTGTCACCGGCTGCCCCTGGCGATTCAGCGTCTGGCTAAAGTCCCCTCGCCGCTGGGCTTCGGTTGGCACACTCAACACTCCAGGTGCCCCGGCGATATCTTCGCGATGCCCCGTGTACTCGGCAAAGAAAAACGTGCGGTCCTTGATGATCTTTCCCCCGCCAGCTGCCCCGAATTGGTTGTAGTGGAAGACACCCCGCCTTTGCCCACGGGCATTCGAGAAGAAGTTGTTCGCGCGCAAACGATCATTGCGAAAGAACTCGTACACTGTCCCGTGATACTCATTAGCCCCCGACCGTGTTGCCACATTGATCACACCTCCGCCACTGCGCCCATACTGAGGCCCAAACGTATTCGTGAGTACTTTAAATTCTTGCGTCCCGTCCGGCGATGGTGAGAACGCAAAGTTGTTGTTCTCTGGCAGCATGATCGACACTCCATCCACCAAAAACTCATTCGTCCGGAATCTCCCTCCATTGATTGAGATATCTGATTGCGCAAACAACGGTGCCGAGTTGTCTCCCGTCGATGCCGTCCCGCCCAGCGCTCTTGGATTCACCTGAACTCCAGCCGATAATCCAATCAAATCAAAGATATTGCGTCCTCGAATCGGCAACTCCTGTAAAGTCCGGCTCGACACCACTTGCCCTAGCGACGCATTCTCGCTTTCCACCAGTGGCGCCTCACTCGTCACCTGGATTGTCGCCTGAGAATCCCCTACCTCAAGCTGAAAATCAACCCGCAGCCGGCTCTCGATCTGCACCGTCAATCCGTCACGCACAGACTTCTTGAAGCCGTTCGCCACCACCGTCAAACGGTACCCGCCAGGCCTCAAATAGTTTGCCTCAAACACACCATTGGCGTTCGTTTTCACCCGCACTGCCTGATTCGTCTCAAGATTCAGAACCTCAACTTCTACATTCGGCAATACAGCTGCCGACGAATCCTGCACCTGCCCCAGGATCGAACCGGTAATGTTCTGCGCACCCAACCCGGATGCAACGCACAAAATCGAAAACACCAACGCAAGGCACTGAAGCAATGAACTGCGATACATAACGAAATCTCCAAAACTGATATGTCAGATTTTGTTGCGATCATATACGAGGATCGTCTAAAGTGTCAATGGGAATTTCAATAACTGGAATGTCAGATTTAGGACAGCAGGCCTACGAGAAACTGCGCGTCGGCATCCTTGATGGAGAACTGCCCCCGGGCAGCCCCTTAAGCCACCGCAAACTCGCCCAGTTGTTCGGGACCAGCACCATCCCAGTAGCGGCAGCTCTTCAGCGGCTCGAAGCCGAAGGCTTCGTCGAGAGCCGTGCCAGAGCCGGCACCCGTGTCAAGATGCCCACGGTCGGTGAGATCTCGGGAAACTACATCGTCCGCGAAGCACTCGAAAGCCAGGCAGCTCGTCTCTTCGCTCAAAGTGCAACGCCACTCCAGAAGAAGCGCCTCCTTCGTCTCGCAAACGACCTCGACAAACGCTACCGGAGCCTCGACAAACAGGTCACTCCATCCCGTGAGGCCCAAGCCGAAGTAGAAAAACGCCACGTCGAATTTCACCTTGAAATCGCCAAAGCTACAGGCTGCCAGGAATTGGTATTGGCAATCGAAAAGAGCCGGGTCCTCTTGTTCAATTGGCTCTTTAGTAGAAGCGGAGAATACGTGCCTCTACCTCAGGGCTGGCATACCAGACTCGCAGAAGATCTCAGCACAGGCCAACCCCTGAGTGCTGACGAGGCCATGCGCCTGCACGTAACTTTTAGGCGGGATGACATCCTCAGGCACTTCGCCGAACTCGAAAGAGCAGCCGAAGGAAAAATCGAACGTGGCCCCCAGCACCGCAAAGTTTCCGGCACCTTCGCGACCAAACTCCAAAACCTACCGCGCTAATCCTTCACACGCCGCAAGCAAACCCTGCAATACCAATGGATTCTCAATCCACGTCTTCCCCTTCTCCACCTCAAGCAACCGAGACGCCTCCCGTCCATACCTGCATGCCCCAACTCTGTCCGCCGCCTCTAGCGCCAGCAAACCCTTCCAGTAGTTCAAGCTCGCAATATCCAGCCCACCTGCTTTCGGCCGCGAAGTCTCCGCCGCCCACTCCATCTCCTTCACCGCCCCACCCAGCGCCTTCCAATCCTTCAGCCGCGCCGACATCACACCATACAACCGGATCGGATAGAGCAACGAGCGCAAAACAAAGGCATTATTCGGATCAGAAACCGCCAATCCCTTGCGAATCAAAAAGCTCTCAAGATAGCCGGGTTGTGCGGTCGAATAGTTACCTTGCACCATATGGGCATCGGCCAGTGAACCCACGCTAAAAGCAAGATCGATCCGCGCTCCAGCATCATTTTCGTCTTGCTTCACTCTCAATCGGTCCAGGCGCATAGCCTCGGTTGCATGCTGCAACTTCTGCCCAGGCTCCATTCCGGCCACACCCGCCAAATACTTGTGGGTCAAAGCCATGTCTCTCAGAACAAATCGACCCCCTCCGGCCTCATCTGCGCCGAGCCGAAAATAAGTGAGTGCCTTCTCCCAGTCCTTTCTGCGCTGAGCAACAACCACCGGCCATCTCAACCCTCGCCAAAAATAGAATGACCCCACAGACCTGGCAACCAACCGGTTCTTCGGCGCACGCCCCAGCAACCCCTCGTATTCAAAGGTCCAACTCTTCCACGGTCCAAGCCCCCCATCGGCAAAGGCCTTCAGCTCCCCCCGAGCCATCCGAAATCTTGCATCCAACCATCCCCGCTCCCAATTCACATTCTTCCGGTCGATCCCTCTCAATTCTTTCCACAGCGCCACCGCCTTCTCCTGGTTTCTTGCTGCACCCTCCGTGTTCCCGACATTGCTGTTGGCCCCGCCATAAAGCTCCGCCAATTCCGAATGCGCCTCCGCTCTCAACAGCAGAAAGTTTGCCCGTGCCGCCGGCGTCGGCTCCAGCACTTCAATCTGACTCAGAGCCTTCTCCAGCATCTTGATCCCCGTGCTGGTTCCACCCGGCAACCTCGACACATCCCACCGCGCACTTGCGATTAGAGAATCGAACACCTTCAGCAAATCCCGCACGCGCGCCTCCGCTCGCGCCTCTCCATCCCTGGCAATTCTACCCAGATGCCGGGCCAACTCCTCCTGCTCCTTTCCCGCCAGCCGGGCCGCCTGCTCCGCTCCCAGCGCTACCTCCAACTGTCGCGACTTCTCAACGGCAACAGCCCGCTCCTTTTCCGCCTGCCCAGCCGAAACGAATCCCCAAACCGCCAGCCCACAAATCAACAGCAGCGCCACACTGGAAGCCGCCACAGTCAGAACATTCCGGCGCGCAAAGCAACTCAACTGATACAACAGCCCCGCCGGCCGAGCCTCCACCGGCATCCCGTCCCGCACCCGCGCTACATCCCGGGCCAGCTCACTCACACTGCGATACCGCCGCCCCTCCTCGACTGCCGTCGCCTTGCGCAGTACCGCCAGAAGGTCCGCACTCAACCCATCCCGCGCTGGCAACTCAAACCGCTCCGTCTCCGCCAGCACCTCGCCGAGCGCCTTGTCATGCCACCGCCGCGCCCGTTCCCCCGTCATCATCTCGAACAGAATCAACCCCAGCGAATACACATCCGTCGCCGTACTGATCAATCCACCCCGAATCTGTTCCGGGCTCGCATAGTCCAGACTAAACGCCCGCTGCAACGTAATCGAAGCATCCCCAGCTGGATCGTTCAAAATCTTCCCGATTCCAAAGTCCAGTAACTTCGGTTCTCCACTCTTCTCCACAAGGATGTTCTGCGGCTTCAAATCCCGGTGAATGATCAGGTTCGCGTGCGCATACTCCACCGCCCCGCAAATCTTCAAAAACAGCCCCAGCCGGTCTACATTCCCTGTCCCCAGATATTCCATCAACGGAACACCCTCAACGTACTCCATCACGAAGTTCGGGCTCTCCCCACCTCCCGCACTCGCGTCCAGCAGCCGGGCGATATTCGGATGCTGCAACCGCGCCAGAATCTGCTTCTCCATCAGAAACCGCTGCAGCAAATCGCTATCCCCTCGCAACGGGCCACTCAACGCCGGAGGCAGCAGCTTGATCGCCGCCATCATCGACGCCTGCCCATCCACGCGCCGCGCCAACCACACCACTCCCATCCCACCCGTACCCAGCGGCTTCACTAGTTCCCAGGGGCCCAACCGCGATCCCGCTGCCAACCCGCTCAAGCCCGCCATCGGCCCTTGCGAGAACAACTTCTCCGCCCCTTCGGCCTGCCCCACCAGCTTCAACGCCTCGGCCAGCACCGCCTCATCATCCCCCAACCGCAAACGCAAAAACGCCCGCCGCTCCTCGACTGGCAACTCCAGCGCATCAGCCAGACAATCGTCAATGCGCCGCCAAGTCTCGCTCTTCATTAAACACCCTGCAATTGCTCATACAGCCACACCCGCGCCACCGCCCAATGCCGCTTCACCGTTGTGGGCGACAGGTTCAGCGCCTCAGCCGTAGACTCAATCGACAAATCCGCAAAGAACCGCATATCCACAATCGCCGCCTTCACCGGGTCAAACTCCTCGAGCCGCGCCAGCGCATCATTCAAAGCGATGATCAACTCCGGCTGCTCCCGCCAGTCAAACCCTGTCTCCATTACCTCGCTCAAAGACTCAACGCCAAACCCAGAGCCACGCTTCTGCGCATTCCGCTTCCTCGCATGGCTAACCAAAATCTGCCGCATCAAAAACGCCGCAATGCTAAAGAAATGCTTCTGCCCCTGCGTCTCCAGTCGTCCCTGCCGCTGCAATTCGAGATACAACTCATTCACCAGCGAAGTCGGCCGAGTCCGGTTCGTAGTCGATTCGCTGCGCAACACCCCAGACGCCATCCGGTGCAGCTCATGATAGACAAGCCCCATCAGCCGGTCCAGAGACTCCCGGTCGCCACGCCCCCATTCCTCGAGCAATCGCTCAGCAACTGCGTAATCCATGTTTGACTTGTGAGTTTATCAGGCAAGAAACACCCTCCCTGCAGAACTAAAGTGCAAAACCTGGATCTACTGGGCCAAAAATCTCCATAGTTTTCAAATCCGCCAAACGTCGTTAGACTAACTCTAGTGACGAAACACCAAATCCTCTCGAACCTCCTGGCCGGCGGCGTCGTCCCCGTAGTCCGCACGGCCACTGCAGAAGCCGCCATCCGCTCCATCGAAGCACTCTACGATGGCGGCATCACAGTAGCAGAAATCACCATGACCGTCCCCGGCGCCATCAAGGCCCTCGAAGCCATTGCCGCCAAATTCGGCGACAAGATCACCCTCGGCGCCGGCACCGTCCTCGACCCCGAAACCTGCCGCATCTGCATGCTCTCCGGCGCCGAATTCTTCGTCACCCCCAGCCTCGACCGCCCCACCATCGAGATGGCCAAGCGCTATTCCAAAGTCATCCTTCCCGGCGCGCTTACCCCCACTGAAGTCAAAACCGCCTGGGACGCCGGTGCCGACATCGTCAAGGTCTTCCCCTGCGGCAACGTCGGTGGCCCCAAGTACATCAAGGCCCTCAAGGGCCCCTTCCCTCACATTGAAATGAACCCCACCGGCGGCGTCAACCTCGATACAACAGCGGACTTCTTAAGAGCCGGTGCCTGCTCGGTAGCCGTAGGCGGCGAACTCATCGACGCCGCCACAATCAAAGCCGGCAACTACGAAGTCTTCACCGAACGCGCCCGCCAGTACATCGCCCTCGTCAAGAAAACCAGAGAAGAAATGGCAGCGTAAAATAAAACTACGCCGGAACTCTACTTAGGCCTGAGCCAGGAACTCCAATTGCCCGACGACAACGACCCTGAAGTCCTCGCAGCCATCGAAGAAGCTCTAGAAGATGTAGAGAATGGCCGGGTTTTCACCCTGGAAGAAGTCAAAGCAACCATAGCTCAATGGCATTCAAAATCCAGTTCACCCGACGCTTCCTAGCCGATTTGGCTGAGGTCTCTGCCTACTCTAATCAAAATTTCCCTGGTGGATAGGAAAGAGCTCTGCCATCTCTGGTAGACCATATCGAGCTGCTTTCTTTCTACCCCTGGATGGGAACTAAAGTCTCCTCAAACTCCGAATTTCGTGTCCTTCTTCACTCGCCATTCAAGATCTACTACAAGGTAGTCGAGCCCCAGCAACGCATCAACATCCTGCACATCTGGCACGGCAGCCGCTGCCCGCCAAAGCTCTAGACACCACCCCAATCATGGCCTCACGTGAGCACGGAGCGGCCCAATCAAAACGCAACTTTTCTTGGCACTTAGTAAAAAAACTCTGAGAACAATTCCCGCCCCGCCACACTCTACCTTTGATGGCAGGCAATCCTCCATCAAACTTCGAATCCCTTTCCAGAAAACTTCACGAGCCGCTGATCCCTCCGCTAGTTGCGGTAATCAGCGGCATCCTTTTTGTCAGGGTCCTCGGGTTTGATCCCACTCTCGCGCTAGTCTGTTCCACTCTATCCGCGCTCCTCTGGTTCCTCGCAACCAAACTCCAACACCCCCGCGCCGCCTTCCTGTCGGGCAACGCAATCCTCTTCTGGCTCGCCATCGCCAGCGCCGCCCGCACCGACAACAAACCCAAACCTGTCATCGATACAGACCCCCGCGAAGTCGTCTCCCTCGAAGGCTGTGTCGATTCCCTCCCCCAGCGCGAAGCCGAGCGCCTCTTCTTCACCTTCACCGCCGCACCCGGCGCACGCCTCCGCGTCAGCCTCTACCTCAAACCCGAAGAATCCGCCCCAGACTGGGCCTACGGCCACCGCCTCCAACTCCCCCTGCGCATCCGCCCCGTCCACAACTCCGGCAACCCCGGCAACTTCGATGCAGAACGTTACTTCGCCCATCGCGAAATCTACTGGAGCGCCAGCGTCGCCAAGGGCTACCCCATCATCCAGGTCCCCAACGCCTGCGGCAACCCCGTACAGGCCGCCATCTACAAAACCCGTTCCTGGCTCCTCACCCGCATCGAACAAATCGCCACCGGCGACCGCTACCTCACCGCCATGCTCGGCGCCCTCCTCCTCGGCGACAACGCCAAACTCGAA
>CANGVB010000138.1 GCA_947456995.1 Bryobacteraceae bacterium
CAAGCGCTAGACGAAGGTCTTGAATTCCATCACGTCACCGTCAGCAACGACATACTCTTTGCCTTCGGTGCGGAGCTTGCCTACTTCACGGGCTTTGGCGAAGCTGCCCAGGGCAACTAGTTCTTCGTAGCCGATGGTGTCGGCGGAGATGAAGCTCTTCTCGAAGTCGGAGTGGATGACGCCTGCAGCTTGCGGAGCCTTCCAGCCGGCGTGGATCGTCCAGGCGCGGGTTTCTTTCACGCCAGTTGTGAGGTAGGTGCGGAGGCCGAGCAGGTGGTAGGCTTCCTTGATCAGATTGCCGACGCCGCTTTCTGTGACGCCGAGGCCTTCTAGATATTCAGCGGCTTCTTCTGCGGCCAGCATGACGAGCTCAGCTTCAATTTCGGCCGAGACTACAACGGCGCTCGTGTCGTGGTGGGTGGCGACATAGGCGCGGACTTTGCCGACGAAGGGGTTGGCTTCAGGGTTGGCGAGATCGCCTTCGGCCACGTTGCAAGCGTAGATGGTGGGCTTGTTGGTGAGCAGGAAGAGCGGCTTGGCGAGGGCCTTTTCTTCCGGGGACATATCGAGGGTGACGGCGTACTTTCCGTCTGAGAGGTGAGGCTCGAGGCGGGCGATCAGATCGATTGTGGCTGCGGCCTTTTTGTCACCGCTACGGGCCAGCTTCTGGAGTTTGCCCTTTTGCTTTTCGATGCTGTCCATGTCGGCGAGCAGCAACTCGGTGTTGATGATTTCGATGTCGCGAACGGGATCGACCGTATCCATGACGTGTTCGATATTGGAGTTCTCGAAGCAACGGACGACTTGAACGATCGCGTCGACTTCACGGATGTGGGCGAGGAACTGATTGCCGAGGCCTTCTCCCTTGCTTGCGCCTGCGACGAGGCCCGCGATGTCGACGAACTGGAAGACAGCGGGGATCAGCTTCTCCGAGCCAGAGAGCTTGCTGAGCACGGCGAGACGTTCATCGGGAACGGTCACCATGCCTTCGTTGGGCTCGATGGTACAGAAGCGATAATTCGCTGCCATCGCCTTGCGCGACTTGGTCAATGCGTTAAAGAGCGTGCTCTTACCTACGTTGGGCAACCCAACAATTCCTGCTTGCAACATGTGAGGGAAGTTCCAGTTTAGCGTTCCCAGCCGCTAAAGTGCGGACTCATTGTAGATTAGGGATTGATGCTTCTACGTTTTGCTCCGCTTGTGATGCTGCCGATGCTGGCTTTGGGGCAGTTTGCGACACAGCCCGTGATTGTCTCTCGCGGTGTTTTGAATGCCGCCAGTCTGGCGCCGCCAGGGTTGCCGAATGCTGGAATTGCCCGTGGCAGTGTTTTTACGGTTTTTGGATCGAACATCGGCCCATCGACACCTGCTACGGTGAGTGCGTTTCCGTTGCTTCCTGGATTTAATGGCGTGAATCTGACGCTGACTCAGGGTGGGACCAGTGTGTCGGCGATTCCGATTTTTGTTTCGCTGAATCAGATCAATGCAATTTTGCCGTCGAATGCGCCGCTTGGTACGGGTGCGTTGCGGGTGAGTTTTGGCGGGCGCATCAGTGCTCCTGTGCCGATTGAAGTGGTCGATAATGCCCCTGGGATTTTTGCGATTTCTTCTGGCGGCTTTGGGCCCGGGGTGGTGCAGAACTTTAATTCCGAAACGGATCAGCCAGTGAATTCTCTGGACAGTTCAGCGGCGCGGGGACAGGTGATCACGATTTGGGCGACGGGTTTAGGGCGCGCTCCTTTTGCCGATAACATCGCACCTACCGCGCAGAACCTGGAGATTCCGCTGACGATTACTATTGGCGAGCGGGATGCAATCAAGCTTTATGGGGGCCGCAGCCCTTGTTGCGCCGGAGTGGACCAGATTGTGGTTCGGGTGCCTGAGGATGCTCCGCTTGGGTGTTATGTTCCATTGAGGATCAAGGCCGGGAACACGGTTTCGAATACGGTGACGATGGCGATTGCAAATACAGCCGGTGCGCGGTGTAGCGACAACTTCAATCCGTTTACCAATCTGATTCGCAATTCGCGGCGTCAGGGGATGGTGATGCTGGACCGGACGCTACATCAGATCGACAGCTACATCACGACCACAGAGCAGAATACGACAGAGGCAGTGCGGGCGTATTTCTGGAACCGTGAGCCTTCGCCTTTTGCCTTCGATCCTCAGTTCTCTTATCCACCTCCGGGCACTTGTATGGTGCAGCAGGCGAGTGGGAATTTGTTGCGCGGCGCGGCCATGCGAGGGACGCTGCCGGCGTCGAGTTCTCTCGATGCGGGGTCTGTTTTGCGGCTGAGTACCAACTTCAGCGGCACGGCTGAGATTCCTCGAACGCTGGTGCCGCAAGCTGGATATTCGGCCGTGGTAGGGAGCTTGCGTGCCAACGATGGAGTGGGTCTGCTGAAGCTGGACTTTCCCAATGCGACGACACTTAGCTTTAACGGCGGGGTGGGTGAAGTGAGTGTGCAGCCGAACCTGACGAATCTTTTTGCCTGGGGAGGGCGGGCTTTGCTGGAACGCATTCGGAGGAATGTGAATACGCGGATTCAGTTCACCCCGAATGACTTTAATGCCACCAGTGAGCTTTCGCTGGTGGCCTATTCGGCTGTGCATAACGCAACCACAGCAATCACTTGTCTGGCTGCTCCGGGCGTGGACACGATTCAGCTATCACCAGACTTGATGTCCAATTTGCCGGTGTCGTTTGGACGGCCGGATGGGTCGCTGGCGATGCTTGGGATCGGCGCTGTTCCGCTGAGCCGGGCTGTGCCCTTCAGTGGGTCTGGTCTTGATGGCGGGCTGCTGCTCTTCTCGCAATGGCAAACGAAATCGGTGTATATCCAATGAGACTTCTGATCAGTATGGTGAGTGTTGCGCTGCTGCAGGGTGGCGTCGTGGAGTTGCTTGGGCCCAGCGGCAGGCAGGCTGCGCGGAACCAAACGGCAGACCGTCAAGATGGGACGGGGCAGTTTTTGGAAGTAGCTATTTTCCCGGCCCCGGGTGTTACCGGCTTCTCTCGCGTGCAGGTGTGGACGAGCAGGCGTGAGGCGGGCAAGTACACGCGTGTTCGATTGCAGGAGCGGGAATTGCAGATTCCCGAGCCACTGCGAATCGCTCGTGAGCACTATGATTTCCCGTTTGCCAATTTCAGCACCCCGAATGCAGCCCTGGCCGAGAACCGGGTTGCTGTGCTCTGTGGCGGGACTGAGTTTACGGTTCGTTTGCTCAACCCGGTGGCGCTGACGGTTGGACGCTCGATTGTGTTGCCTGCGCAGGCCCGGCAGATTGCCTTGCGGCCAGGAATTGGAGAAGTTTGGGTGACCCATGCGGGGCCATCCAATCAGATCTCGATCTCAGATCCGGTGAGTGAGCGAGTGGTGACGAGTATTCCGTTTCGTCTGAACCCTCAGGCAGTGCCGGTAGGTTTGTTCTTTTCGCCATCTGGCAGGACTGCTTATGCGGTGGTGCGCAATCCGGAAAGTGTGAATGACCGTGGCTTTGTTTTTGTGATTGATCCAGCGACGCGGGTGATCCGGAATCAGATTTCGCTGGGTACAACAACGCCGCAGTCTGCGGTGTTGAGCCCGGACGGATCAACGATTTACGTTATGGGCACCAGCTTGAATGATCTGAATACAGCAGAGCCCAGCATGAGCCAGTTTGATACTTTGACTGGCACACATAGCGTTGTTGCGCTGGGGCTGCCGATCGCTGCTGAGCAGATTGTGCTGCATCCGAATGGGTCGAGAATTTTCTGGACCTTTCCCTCTACGTTTGGCCTCGATGAGTATGATGTGCAGGCGCGCCGGGTAGTGCGCCGGATCGCTTTGCCGCGATTGATACAGCCGCAGAATCTGGAGTTCACGCCAAACGGAGACGTGATGTTTGTGCGGGATATTCTTGGGCAGCTTGCGACGCATCTCGATCCGGAAACGGGCGAGATTCTGGACACGCAGCAGATTCCGGCCGGGCCTGGGGTTTCGCTCGTTCGTTAGGCTTTGGCTTTGGTGTAGCGCGAGACGAGCCGGTCCCATTCCACGATGACTTTGCCGCCATTGTCTTCGTGTGTTTGCCGCCATTCCTGAATCAGGTCGAGGCAGGAGTGATCGAGGTAGGTGAGGTTTTCAAAATGGATATGCAGTTCGGCTTTTGGTGCCACGCGGTCCAATGTATCTGCCAGGACGGGAAGCCGCAGGAAAGTGGCAGAACCTTCCAGGTAAATGTCTGAGCGTCCGGAATGGTGAGTTACGAGCTTTACACCCAGGCGGGAGGCCTTGTAGACCATCTTGAGAATGGTGAGGCCGATGCCGATCAGGACACCGGTGAGGAGGTCGAAGGCTACGACGCCAATGAGGGTAGAGAAGTACATGGTGAGCGGGATCCAGCCGAATTCGCGGAGTTTTCGGATATGTTCCACGCTGACCAGCTTCCAGCCGGTGAGCACGAGGACTGCTGCCAGGGCTGAAGTGGGGATTCGCTCGAGTACGTGCGGAATGAGGGCAACGGTGAGAAGCAACCAGCCTCCATGCATGACGGTGGACCAGCGGGATTGTGCGCCAGCCTGAACGTTGGCGCTGGAGCGGACGATAACGCCGGTCATTGGCAAGGCTCCGAGAGCACCACACAATAGATTGCCGGCCCCTTGAGCCATGAGTTCGCGATCGTAATCGGTACGCAATTCTCTTCGCCCTGAAGCTGCCGTCATTTTGTCGACTGCCGCCGCGCTCAAGAGAGTTTCGGCACTTGCGATGAAGGCCAGGGCAGCGGCTTCGGCCCAGTATTTCAGGTTGGTGAGCCCGCCCAGATTTTGAAAGCCCTGCAAGCTTAGGTTGCCGATCAAGTTATCCGGTACGTTTACGTGTTTGATTTCAAGGCTGTAGAAGAAGCTGGCGATTGCCGCCGCGAGTAAACCCATCAGCGGCCCTGGAAGGAACTTGAGGCTTTCGGGACGAAACTTGTTCCAGCCGAGAATCACGGCCACGGTGAGGAGCCCGATCAGAGCCGCCATTTCGTGGGGGCTGCCATCAAGAGGAAAGATGCCGTTGAAGATGGCCTCAGGGATGGACATGATGTTCTTGATGCCTGTGCCTTTTGGGGTGTCGTCAACTACGACGTGGAACTGCCCGGCCATGATCAGAACGCCAATGCCGGCGAGCATGCCGTAAACGACTGCCGGAGAGATGGCGCGGAACCACTGCCCTGCCTTGAGAAAGCCCAAGCCGACTTGCAAGAGACCTGCCATCATCAGGATCAATCCGAGGGCAGCCATGCCGTGCTCCTGATGGAGTTCAAAAACAAGAACGACAAGCCCTGCTGCGGGTCCGCTGACTTGCATTGGGGAACCCGAGATCATTCCGACGAGCAAGCCGCCCACGATTCCGGTGATAAGTCCTGTTTCTGGAGGCATGCCAGAGGCGACAGCAACGCCGAGGCATAGCGGGAGGGCGACCAGGAAAACGACAAAACTGGAAAGCAGGTCTTTCGAGAAGTTCTTGCTCACTACTTGCGTCTCCTGCGTTTGGGAGTTGCACTGGGAATGTGGTCTTCGCCCATCGGTACAAATTCGCCCTGATCAGCATCGAAGGAAAAGAGATGACCTTCAGCAATATCGAAGACCCAACCGTAGATGTCAATGTTGCCTGCAGCAAGGGCGGCAGCTACGCTTGGATGCGTGCGCAAGTGGTCAAGCTGGGCAAGGACGTTTTCTTCCACCATCGCGTGAGCTCTTTCCTCCGGGGTCAGCTTTTCATTGCTGACAACAACACGGCGAGCGCTTTCGCAGTGATTGAGCCAGCTTCTGACGATGGGCATGTGAACGGTTTGTTCGGGATGCATGGCGGCGTCCATTGCGCCGCAGTGGGTGTGGCCGCAGATGATAATGGCCTTGACTCCGAGCACCATGACGGCGTATTCGATGGTTGCCGACCCGCCTCCCATCGCCTCACCGTAGGGAGGGACGATGTTGCCGGCGTTACGGATTGTGAACAGATCGCCGGGTTCGGAATCGGTAATCATATTTGGCACTACACGAGAGTCTGAACAGGTGATGAAAAGGGCGCGCGGGTATTGGCGCGCAATCAGCTTGTCGAAGAACTCCTTGCGTTCTGGATAGATCTTCTGTTCAAAACGCATGACGCCTTTTGTTAATTCGTTCATGGAATGCTCTTTCCTGCTGCTGCTGGCAGCGTCCAAAAGGCCACACACACGTGTGGCTGCTCAAGAATCAAAAATGTTTTCGAAGTATGGTTTAGGCTAGGCCACGGATGGGGGCGGGCGGGGAAGTGCAGAATCTGCGATCACATCTGGTTTGTGTGCAGCAAGGGCTTTTAGTTGCAACAAGCGATCCTGGCAAAGCAGAGGAAACCGTAGATTGACAGCAATTACAGGGAGGCCGCCAGCAAAAGCCGAGGATTTTGTGGCTGTTGCGTGACTGGCTGAGTTGCTGTGAGTGGTGCCGACTGAGACCCGGTGGCGAGATTGCCTGTGGGTGCGGCGTGGGCTGTAATCAACGCCGTCTTCGTCTGCGGCGCAGACGAGGAAGGAAGCTGATAGGACCACGACTGAAAGTGTGAAGACGAGGCCCCGGATCAGCCGGGAGGCTGAGCTGAGGAAGCGAAAAGGATCAAAACCTCGAATCATGGGTCCTGTGAAGCAGCGTTGCTCCAATAAATTCTCTTAAGGCAAAGTCTGTAGCAAAAAGCGGGTGCTAAACTAGTCAGTTGCTAGGCTTTGGGCTCCGTGCAATGATCGGCCGCAAACCCCGCCAGGTCCGGAAGGAAGCAACGGTAGTGGTTTAGCTCGTGTGCCGCGGATCACCCGGAGTCTAGCATAACTATAAGTTAATACAACCCCACACAATGTCCTATCAGGTTATCGCACGCAAGTATCGTCCCAGCGATTTTGATGAGCTGATTGGTCAGGAGCATGTCAAGCACACGCTCGACAATGCAATCACTCAAAAGCGAATTGCCCACGGCTATATTTTTGCCGGCCAGCGGGGTACGGGCAAAACGACAGTCGCGCGCATTATGGCCCGCTGTCTGAACTGTGTGGATGGCCCAACGGCGAATCCCTGTGGCAAATGTTCTTCCTGTATTGAAGTGGTGCAGGGAAATGCGATCGATGTGATCGAAATCGACGCCGCCTCCAATCGCGGCATTAATGAAATGCGCGAATTGCGTGAGAATGTGCGCTTTCGTCCGTCGCGAGACCGGTATAAAGTTTTCATTATCGACGAAGCGCACCAGATCACCACTGAGGCCTTCAACGCTCTGCTCAAAACGCTGGAAGAGCCACCGGAATGGGCAGTCTTTATCCTATGCACGACTGAAACGCACAAGATCCCAGTAACGATTGCTTCGCGCTGCCAGCAGTTCAGTTTCCGTTCGGTTGAGTTTGCCGAAGTGATGGAGCGGATGCGTTATATCTGCAAGCAGGAAGGCATTGATGCCGATGATGATGCGCTTGCGGTGTTGGCTCAGACGGGTGAGGGGAGCGTTCGTGATTCCCTTTCGGCTCTGGACCAGGCGATTGCCTGTTGCGGGACTACGCTCAAGGCGACAGAAGTACGGCAGTTGCTGGGGATTTTTGGGATTGATTCTCTTGGGGACGTCTCCCAGGCGCTGGTAAAGCAGGATTCGGCGCGAATGCTTGAGATTGTGATGGAGCTGGAGCGGTCTGGCCAGAGCTTGCAGCATTTCTGTCGTGAGCTGGCGCGTTATTTCCGCAATTTGCTTGTGGCGAAGGTGACGGGGCCGGCTACTCGTTTGATTGCTGCCTCGCCTTCAGAAATCAAACGCATGGTGGAGACAGCCGAGAATTTTTCTGAGCTTGATCTGACCCGGTATCTGCAGTTGACACTGGATTTGTTTCGAGACTTGCAGCATTCGTTGCAGCCCCGCTTGCACATGGAGTTGGGCTTGATCCGGATGGTGCAGACCGGTAAGCTGACGGCAATCGAAGAAGTGCTGGCGAGTTTGCCGCAATCGAGGCCGGTGGCGTTGAGCGCTGCGGCGAGTGCGCCTCGTGAG
>CANGVB010000139.1 GCA_947456995.1 Bryobacteraceae bacterium
AGGCGCTGGCGATGTGGAATAACCCGTTTATGTTGCGGATGGCGGAGCATCTGGCGGCTCGCGTTGGGAATGATGTTGGGCTGGCTGGGCGGCTGGTGCTGGGGCGGGATTTGCGGGCGGAGGAGTTGAGCCTGTATCGCGCTTATTCGGCTAAACACGGGATGGCGAATCTGGCTCGGCTGCTGCTGAATACGAATGAGTTTTTGTTTGTCGACTGAGGTGAAGTATGAATCGTAGAAGCTTCTTGTTTGATATTGGTGGTGGTTTGGGTGGGGTTGCGTTATCGCAGATGATGGCGCAGGAATTGCATCACAAGCCGAAGGCGAAGCGGGTGATTCAGTTGTTTATGTCAGGGGCGGCGAGCCAGTGCGACACCTTTGATTACAAACCTCGCTTGATTGCGAAGGCTGGGGAGAAGTGGGACCCGGGTGAGAAGGTGGAACTGTTTCAGAGCAACCCTGGAGTGGTGATGCCGAGCCCTTGGGGATGGAAGCAGTATGGGCAGAGTGGCAAGTGGGTGAGCGATTTGTTTCCGCATACTGCGGGCTGCGTCGATGATATTGCCTTTGTGCATTCGATGATGACGAAATCGAATGTGCACGGGCCGGCGACGTTTATGCAGAACACGGGTTTTATTCTGCCGGGCTTTCCGAGTGCGGGAGCCTGGGTGAGTTATGCGCTGGGGAGCTTGAATCAGAATCTGCCGGTGTTTGTGGTGTTGCCTGACCCTCGCGGGATGCCGCCGAATGGGCCGGCGAACTGGTCTGGCGGGTTTTTGCCTGCGGCTCATCAGGCGACTACGGTGAAGGTGGGGACGCCGCATCCGATTCAGGATCTTGCGATGCCCACGGGTGGATATGTGACGGCGGCGAGTGAGAAGGATGGCCTTGCGTTGCTCGATCGGGTGAACCGTCAGCACCTTGCAGGGCGGGGTGGGGATTCGCGTCTGGAGGCGCGGATTGCGAGCTATGAGATGGCGGCGCGGCTGCAGTTGAGTGCGCCGGAGGTGTTGGGTGTGGAGGGGGAGAGCGAGGCTACTCGTAAGCTGTACGGGATGGAGGATCCGTTGACTGCTGATCTGGGGCGCCGGTGTCTGGTGGCCCGGCGTCTGGTGGAGCGTGGCGTGCGTTTTGTACAGATCTGGAGTGGGGCCGATAATGGCTTTCCGCGTCGTAATTGGGACAGCCACGAGAACCTGAAGAAGGATCACGGGATGCTGTCTTATGAGCTGGACAAGCCGATGGCCGGGTTGCTTAAGGACCTGAAGGCTCGGGGATTGCTTGAGGACACGATTGTCTATTGGACGACGGAATTTGGCCGGATGCCTTGCAGCCAGGGGAGCCTCGGGCGGGATCATAATCCGCTTGGCTTTACGTCGTGGCTAGCGGGTGGTGGCTTCAAGGGTGGCACCAGCTTTGGTGCTACGGATGAGTGGAGCTACAAGGCTGTGGAGAAGCCGGTGTATTGCTATGACGTGCATGCGACGCTGCTGCATCAGTTGGGGATCGATCATACGCGATTGACGTATCGGAATAACGGGATTGATCGCCGGCTGACGGATGTGCACGGGGTGGTATTGCGGGACCTGGTGAGCTAGGGCGCGACCATTCCTGTCAATCGACTAAGCCAATGGGCTGCGACACAAAAAGCATCCAGCCTATTCAACCGGGATGCCGCTCGGCTTCCATGAGATTGAGGAGAATATCGTTGATCCTCGTCAGGTGGCCATCGCCTTTGGACTTGAGCCAGATCAGCACTCTGGGGTCGAGACGTACGCTTACGGCAACTTTCTTTTTCACTTCACGTAGCCGAACCATGTTCGCCAACTGGTGCTTTGTGAGTGGAGGAATGTCGCTGAAATCAATTTTTGAATCGTCCCCAGCTTTTTGGTCCTTGGCGATTTGGCTTATTGCACGCTTTTCTTCCTCAGTCCATTGCCTGCGCATGATATCTTCTGAGCTCATGCGAATCAGCTGGGCGGGCTGAGATGATGCGGATAATTTCTTGGCCATTGACGTCCTCTCTATACACGTGCACGACTAAGAGAACTCCAGGCTGTCGTGAGGCGGTTTGAATTGCTCCAGTGGCTTGCCAACGGAGTTCGCCCGTCTCATCGACCCTATCCAATCCAATGAGGCATTGCGGGTCTTCGAAAACCAGAGTTGCCAGTTCGAATGAGATGCCAGCGTGCTTACGCTGGTTTAGGAGATTCTTTTTCGCATCCCATTCGTATTGCACAATGTATATACGCAGTATGGCACGAATCAGGCTTTTAGGCGGCTGTAGTAGTCGCGGGTGAGGTCGAGGATGTTGCGCTCTTTCTTGCTTTCGGCGAGGCCTTTGAGGATGCCTTCGCGGTCGGTTTGGTTGCGCTCGCGGCCTAGTTTGAATTTGCCTTCGACGGTCTGGATCTGCATCTCATAACCGACGATGCCCTGGCGCATTCCTTTGAGATAGCTTTCGGGGAGCTTGTCGTAAACCCATTTCTCGCCGCCACCGTAATGGCCTTCGTTGGTATCGACGAGACGCTTGAGGCCGGCGGCGAAGGCTTCGTCGCTTTCGATGCGCTTGGGTTTGCCGGTGGCATGTACTACAGCGAAGTTCCAAGTAGGGACGGCGCTTTTGGTGTTGTACCAGTTGGGTGAGATATAGGAGTGCGGGCCGTGGAAGACAACGAGAGCTTCTTCAGCGCCATCGAAGGCGTTGTTCTGCGGGTTGTTCTTGGCGATGTGCCACCAGAGGCTGCCCCAGCCGTCTTTGTCGCGACTCAGGATTGTGGGCACGTTGGTGATGCGCAGGCCACCCTTGGACGTCACGATCATTGCGAAGGCGTATTCTTCCATGAAGTCGAGCAGGAGCGGACGATCCTTTTCGGACTGGGCGGCTGGGATGTAAATGGTGTCGGCAGCGGCTGCCTCTTCATTCATGGCAAGCATGGCGGAGAGGCCGATCAGGAAGTCGCGACGTTCTGGCATTCTTTTAGGAAAGCATACTAGAAGCGCCAGTCAAGACCGATGGTGGGGAAGAGGCCGAGCTGCTCGTTGACGAGTTGTGTGTTGAGGCGGCGATTCCATGTGAAGCCAGCAGTGTTCTTGCGATTGGTGATGTTCTGGGCACCGATGAAGAAGAGGACTGGTTTGCCTTTGACGGTGAAGCGGCGGTCTGCACGGAGGTCGAGACGGAAGTAGTCTGGAAGGCGCTCGGCGTTGACGCGGTTGAGATCGAAGATGGCGCGGCTTTGCTGGGTGGAAAGCCTTGTATCGAAGGGCGTGTAGGGGCGGCCCGAGAGATAAGAGGCGCGCACGGAGAGTTCCCATTTCTGGGTGAGACGATAGCCGCCGGTGATGTTGGCGATGCGGTTGTAGTCGAAGGAACTGGGTCGCTCAATGCCGTCGAGACCGGCCTGGCGGGACTTGGAGAATGAGAGGTTGCCGATAGCGAACCACTTTTCGCCGAAGCGTTTTTCAGCGAAGAGTTCGAGGCCCTGAGCAAAGCCCCGACCGGCACTTTCGATTGGAAAGAGAATGCTGCGGACGGCAAAGGTGTCGCCCAGATTGGCGAGCGAGAGGCTGGGGAACTGGCTCGCTACAGGGTAATCCTTATAGTTCTTGCGGTAGCCTTCCACCGTGAAGAGGACTCCGTTTTTGAAGCGGTAGCTGAGGCCGGTGATGTAGTGGTCTGCCCGGAAGGGGAGGGTGTTCTGATTCTGCGGAAAGACTGTGAGGAAGAGCAGTGCGGGTTGTTGGAAGTACTGGCCAAAGCTGGCTCTGAGTTGCATGCGCTGGCTCAAGCGATAGCTGAGGGAGGCGCGGGGGCTGAAGCGGTTGCGATTGATGAAGCCGTAATTGTCCCAGCGGCCGCCGATGGTGTAGCTGAGGCGTTTCATGGTGTCGCCGGTGATCTGGGCATAGCCGCTGCTTTGTGAGGTGCGGAACTGGCGGTTGAGGCTGAAAGGGTTTAGGTCTGGGCGGACGGAGAATGGGGAATCGTCACCGAAGGGAGACTGTGAGTTGTAGCTGACGCCGAAGCTCTTGAAGTTGCCACCGGCCTGGAACTTGAGAGACTCGCCCATGTAGCGGGTGAAGTCGTACTTGATGGTGGTTTCGCCTTCGCGGGAGTTTTCGCTGTAGAGTTGTTGGCTGCGGGCGATCAGGTTGTCGAGATTGCCGGTTGCCGGGATGCCTAAGCCGGAGCTCAAGAGGTCTCTTACCGAGCTGGTGACGCGAGCGGCTGAGTAGGTGACCCCGAGGAGGCCGACGGAGCGATCGCTGAAGACGCGCTGCCAGTTGAAGCCGGTGGCACTGCGTTGGCCTTTGTAGCGGATGTCGAAGTTAGTGACTTCTTCCTGGCGGTCTTCTTCGGTTTGGCCTTCTCTGGCCCCAAGGCGGATGTTGTCGACACCGGTTAGATTGACCATCCAGATACGATCGCGGGAGGTGAGGTCATAGAGGATCTTGGTGTTGAAGGTGTAGGCGACGGGAACGCCACCGAAGCCGACGTCTTTGGTGAAGAGGTCGAGGAAGGTGCGGCGGAAGCTGGTGACGAAACTGCCTTTTTTGGATTTGCCGAGGGGGCCTTCGAGGATGAGGCCGGCACCGGCGTAGCCGAGGGTGGCGCGGCCGCCGAATTTGTCGCGATTGCCTTCGCGCTGGGTGATCTGCAGAACGGAACTCGCCCGGTTGATGTAGGGTGCGGGGAAGCCGCCGGTAAGGAAGGTGACGTTCTCGATGAGGTTGGCATCGAGAATTCCTATGGTGCCGCCGGCGGAGGCGAAGTTGGCGAAGGAATTGATGTTGGGGACTTCGATGTTGTCGACGATGAAGAGATTTTCGAGTGGGGATCCGCCACGGACGATGATGTCATTGCGGAAGTCGTCAGAACCGATGGCCACGCCAGGGAGGACCTGAACGAAGCGGGAGACATCCTGCAGCGCGCCTGCATTCTGGAAGACGTCTTTGCCGGTGACGATGTAGGAGGAGGTCTTGATTTCTTCCGGGGCGACGAGGGCTGATTCTGTAACGGTGAGGCTTTGGGTGGTTGCTTCGATCGAAGGGAGAGTGATCTCGAGGCGGCTTTCGATGCCTGCCGCTACCTGGATCGGATTTGATTTGAGCTGGACTTTCGGGCCTTTGACGTCGAGAGTGTAAGTGCCGGGACGAAGGCCTGTGAAACGAAAGCGACCCTGCGAGTCGCTCTTGACGCAATTGGTGGTGGATGTTATACAGATGTCGGCTGAGATAACAGTTTGTTTATCGGAGCTTTGCACAATACCGCTGAGTGCGCCGACTCCGGTAGTATCTTGTGAAAAAAGAAGGTGTGCAATCAAGAGGAGAATGAAAAATTTCACTCCCATTGGATGCACACCTTTATCTTGTAGGTTTATTAGTCGAGCTTAAAAAATGAGTTTCAGCGCGAACTGGACGAAGCGGGGATCGAAGGTGGAACCGACCCGGCCGAAGTTGGCACTCGCGAGATTGACTTCGGGAGCGGCAAAGTTGGTCTTGTTAAACAGATTGTAGAACTCGCTGCGGAACTGCAGGCGAGCGCCCTCATTGATGAAGCGCATGCCAAAGCTCTTGGAGAGTACAAAATCGGTTTGATAGAGAGGGAAGCCGAAGGCAACGTTGCGCCCCAGGTTGCCAAATGGAGAGGTTACTGGAGGAGTTGCCAAATTGGCGCGGTTGAAGTAGTTGGTAAAGTTACGCTCGGATTCAGGAGCGAGAACGCCGATGGAGCCGTTGATCACGTTGGGGCGAAGTGCTACGTTACCCAGGAAGTCTGGTTGTCCGTCGGAGAGAATACCGGAAGCGTCGGGGTAGCGGATGTTGAGCGGGAGGCCGCTTTGTGAGTTGACAATCGCACTGGCTTGCCAGCCGCCGAGGATGGCATCAATGGCACCGTTGACATCACGGCCAAACTTGCGACCTTTGCCGAAGGGAAGTTCGACGACAAAGCTGGTGGTGTTGTTCCAGCGCTGGTCGAAGCTTGAGGAACCCTTATCGTTGGCGACGTTGCGGATGTCCTGGGGATTGGGGCTACCGCCGACGGAACCTTCAAGCACCTGACCGACCGTATCGATTGCCTTGCCGTAAGTGAAGGCGTTGAGGAAGGTAAGCCAGTTGCCACGATGTTCAAACTTAACTTGCAGCGAGTTGTAGTTGGAGAAAGCGGTTGGGACAACGGCAGTGATGTTGCCGAAGCCCTGGACTGGGCGGCGGGCGAGCAGTGTGCCGATGGTGGTGAGGCCTTGTGAGACTTCAGCCTGGGTGATGGGGCGAGCCTGATTGAAATCGCCGAGAACGGGGAGATGATCGGCGCGGTTGCCGACATAGGCGACATCGAGGAGGGTGTTCTTGAAGAGGTTGCGCTGGATTGTGAAGTGCCAGTTCTGTACGTAGCCCCAGGGGGTGTTGCGATCCATATACAGGATCACGTTTGAGCCGGGATTGACAGGATAGCCTTGTTCGCGAGTACGGAAGCAATTGGCGAAGTTGTTGGCAGCGCAAAGATTGCCAAGCTGGGCTGGGCTGTTCTGGGCAGAGAAGCGGGTCACGAAGGGAGCGTTTGTGTTGAGGTATTCGGCACTGGCCATACGATTCCAGTAGTTCCAGCCGAAGCCGTAGCCGCCGCGAAGGACGGTTTTGGAATCGAGTTGGTAGGCGGCGCCAAATCGTGGGGCGAAGTTGTTCCAGGTCTGGCGCTGGAGTGTGCGGTTCTCAATGCCGCCACCCGAGGCCAGGATGAGCTTGTTCTGTGTGGGATCGAAGTTGGCGAGCTTGTTGTCAGCATCGTAGGCGGGGGTGGTCATTTCGTAGCGGAGACCCATGTTCAGGGTGAGCTTGGAGTTGACCTTGAAGTCGTCCTGGATGTAGAACCAGTGGGCCTGCTGCCGTACTTTGGCCTGAACCTGGGTAGCGAGCTGGTAGGAACTGCGTGCGCCGAAGTAGAAGTCGGCCAGAGAATGAACCGTATTGGCGGAGCCGCCGGCGAGAGCGCCGAGGTTCTGACCGGGAAGGCGCGAATAAAAGCCACCGAAGCCGTCAATGCCGTAAAGGGGGTTGGTGTCATCGACGAGGATGTTCATGAACAGGAGTTCGTAGCCCATCTTCAGGTTGTGACGATTGACGATTTTCGAGAGGTTCATGCGGGAGTTGATTGTGGTGGGGAACTGGGCCTGCGGGTTGGTAGACTGGCGGCCGAAGCGAGGGAAGCCCTGGATGTCCTGGGGGGTAATGCCGCCCTGGATGCGTGGGCCTTCGGGAAGGCCGGTGATGCCGAAGAGTTCGCGCATGGAGGGGCCACCGACTTGAGCGGGCAAGCGATCCATCCCGAGGCGGGTGACCGCGAAGCGATATTCGATAACTTCGGTTGCGGATTTGGTCCAGGTAAGGCCTGCGATGCCTTGTTGGTTGAAGGTGTCGAGGCTGCCAAGGTTGTTGCCGCCCGCGAAGCCGGTGATCAGGCCGGGAGCCAGAATGTTCTGTCGGCGATGAGCGTAGCGGAAGAAGCTGTTGATGTTGTTTGAGACCTTATGGTCGACCTTGATTGCGCCTTTATTGTCGGTGAGCTTGTTGCTATCGAAGCCACCGAAGTTGGTGGCGATGCCGAGTGCCCCACTACCAGCGCGATTGGCCTGAGGAAGTTCGGAGAGAACGCGGCGGGCAAAGCGAGTCATCGGAATGACAGAACCAGCGGGGAAGACAGTGCCGGCGGCGATGGTGCGGCCAGTGTCATCGGTGAAGGCGTAGGGTGCGCGAACGTCCAGAGGCAATACGCCACGACGCATATCTGTTGAAGGAAGCGAGGTGAGTGAGAAGGGGGCGATAGACCAGCGAGAGCCTTCATAATCGGCGAAGAAAAAGGTGCGGTCCTTGATGATCGGGCCACCGACGGCGGCACCAAATTGATTCCGCTTGTTTACCGGCTTCTGGTTGAGGGTGGGCTTGAAGAAGCCAGTCGCGTTGAGCTTCTCGTTCTGAAGAAATTCCCATACGGCACCGTGGATCGCGTTAGTCCCCG
>CANGVB010000140.1 GCA_947456995.1 Bryobacteraceae bacterium
AATTTCTTCTCCTTGAATCCTGCCTTCACTTTGCGTGGCTGCTTTTGTACGCCACAACTGAAACTGAAGGTCTCCGCGCCCGCTCCACTCAACACCAACTTGGAAGGGTTCTCCACATCATAAAGCACTACCTTTCCAGCACTATCCCGAATCGCAAATCGGGCCTTGCCGCCGCCCATACAATCTACCCTTGCCAGGACGCCAACGAGAGTCCCGGTCGGTGTTTCCCCGTCCCACCATTGCTCAATCTTTGTGCCCGGTTCGAGCGGCACCATCTGGCCGCGTGCCTTCGCTTCAGCCTCTCTCACGCGCCGCAAACTCTCCTGCTTCACCCGTTCGATATCCTTGATCCTTGCTGCCTCAGCTTCGCGCCGGGCTTGCGCCTCGGCCTCATAGCGGCGATCCTGCGCGCCCAGCCGCAACTGCCTCAAGGCCTCCTTCTCAGTTGGATCAAACGCCGCCCTCTCCGCTGCCGCCCAGGCCTTTGACTCTTCGGTAAAGAGCCCAGCCGACTGCGCCCACTTCGCTAGCTGCCCCTGATATTTCGCATCCCGCAGTGCTGCGCTGGAAGCATCCTTCAGCGCTTTGTGCGCCTTGATCGGATCATTCTCTTTCGAAGCAAACGCAAGCGCCGCTTCCGGATAGATCACCTTCAGTTGCAAGGCTGTAAATAAATGTTGCTGGTGCTTGAGGCGGTCTGGCTGGCCTACTGCCGCAATGTAGAGCATGCGCGGGATCGTGAGCGCCTTTTCTGCTTCGATGGCGGCAAGGTCGGGCTTGCCGTCCAGCGCATAGGCAGCAGCAACGCAAGCCTGCGCTTCGGGCTCTGCCGCAGATTGCGCAGAACAAACTCGCCGCGCACCGTCGCGCAACTTCTCGTCGGTCAACTGAGCGATGGCTAACTGCAAGCGGCCCATACCCACTTCGATTTCGCGAGCCCGGTAATCCCGCTCCGGCAGGATTGGCCGTGCGCTATAGGTGACGGGCGCAAACGCTGATCTCGCCGCCGTGGCTTCGGCGCGCAATTCAGCTTCTTCCTTTTCAAATCCGTTGCGTAAAGCCGTCGGCTTATCGGTACCTTTCATCAGGTTCGACAGGAAGACGCGCACTCGCCCGCGATAAGAATCGTTGGTTATCAGGTACTGCATCAGCACCCAATCTGCGGTCTGCTTGTCGGCTACAGGTAGCGCTCCCACCTTCACACGAACGCGCTCAGCGTCGATGCTGCTCAACACCGTCAACACCGCATCTTCAAGGGTCGGCTCAAGCGGCCCAGCGTTGGTATCGAGCAATAGTTGCAGCACCTCGCGCTTCTGCCCGCGCGTCATCACCGCGTCACCCAGAAGGAGGCTGTGTACGTTTGAGGTGAGCATCAGCTTGCCCGGGCGCTGACCCTTGGCTATTACGATCCGCACCGGCCACAGCGGCTTCGGGTCTGTCAGCCCCAACAGATCGCCCAGTTGTCCGCGCATCTGCTCGAGCGTGCCGAGCAAGACCTTCGCCGCCTTCACGTCACCAGACGTGTAGATTTCAAAGGGGCCGGCGTTGATCTTCTGCCAGTCTTCGCCATGCAAAGTCCACACGGCTGCCAGCAGAACCAGGAATGCTCTCACATCACAATCTTACGAAATGCTTTAGAGTGAAGAAATGCTTAGACGACTTCTTTTGCTATCGATTCCCGCTGCCATGCTGATGGCCGCAGACAAACCTGATTTTTCCGGCCACTGGGTCGTAGACCTTGCCAAGAGCGATTTCGGCATGATGCCTCCGCCCTCCAAGATCGAACGCGACATCGATCACAAAGACCCCAACATCAGCATCAAGACCCTACAGGTCGGCGAACGCGGTGAGATGAAGACCGAAAGCAGCTACACCACAGACGGCAAAGAAGCCAACGTCAAGTTGCGTGGGCGCGACGCCAAGGTGAAGGCCAAGTGGGATGGTGCAAAGCTCAAGGTCAACACCAAGAGCGAATTCAATGGCATGGAAATTGGCCAGCAGGAAACGTGGACCCTTTCGGGCGACGGTAAAACGCTCACCATCGACAACACCATCAATGCCCCACAGGGTGAGTTCACCACCAAGTCAGTATTTACGAAAGGCAGCTAGCAGTTCTGCGTCTGACTCTTCGAAGGGTCGCCGGTAAACTCCCGGCATTGGCTTTTCAATCCGGTTCTCATTCCAGTCGTGCGCATCGACGATAAAGAAGCGCTTGTCGGTGAAGTCAGCGAAGTCACCGGCAAGCGCAATCCCAGGAATTATCGCCTCGTGCAGGTTCCGGTGAATGCTCGCCCCCATCGCCATCTCAATCGAGTAAGGCATTCTCTCCAACCACACCTTCGAAATTCTCGGCTCTGCATGAGCCGCATAGAGTGCCGGAATCCCGCCCCACGCCCAGGCGTGTACATGAACCCTGGTGTACTTAGCCAACTCTGCCCGAACCTCATGTAAGAGATCGTTTGCCCTCATGCTGGGCAGATTCAGACCCACCAGCCAAGCCCTTGTATGATCGATCCACCCGCCGCTGTAGCGCCCGCCAAAAGGCGACACCCCAGGCAGCTTCACCAGCTTGATTCGCACTCCCAGCCTGGCCAGACTCTCGGCCCGCCGCTCGGCAGCGATTCCGTCGTTCACCATCACGATTAGCTCGTCGCGCGTCTCTGGGCCCAGCCACTTCACTTGCGTGAGCCCTGTAGCTGGCCCGCCGAGCGTGATCATGCCCTTTACGTCGCCCTTCTTGCGGCGCGCCTTCCAGCTTTCGGCGATCACCTCGCTCAAGCCCCGGCCCGGTGCTTGGCATCCTTCGTAGGCGCACAATTCACCCACACTCAGCAGGGGCAAATCCAGCTCCTTTGCGTCGCCCTTGCTGTCGTTCAGCCAGCGAATCATCCAGTCGTAAATCGACTCACGCACCTTCAGCGTCGTTCCATGCCCACCTGGCCCCTCTGCCCATTTCACTAGGCTCTCACGATCAAAGACGCGATAAAGATCCCTCGCCTGATCCACAACGATCTTGGCACCAACCGGAGTAAAGAAATCATCCTGTGTGGAGGAGATCAACCAGGGCTTCGGCGCAAACTGCGTTACCCAGTCTGCCTGATCGAGACCTGCCGAGATAAAGCCCGGGAAGCTCTGCTCACTATCTCCGGTGGGCCCGGATTCCACCATCTCAAACGAATTCATTACGCACGATGGCGCGGCCACCTTGATGCGGTCATCAAGCGCCGCCACATACATCGTTTGTGTCCCACCGCCAGAGCAACCGCTGGCGCCAATGCGGCTCGGGTCTACTTCCGCTCGGCTCTGCAGGTAGTCGATACCGCGCATCGAATCGTGAATGAAATAACGGGCCACACTCTCGCCGGCCATCAATGCCTGAGCGCCAACAACGAAATGCTGCTCGGTGGAGCCACCAATCAAGCTGCGGCCGTAACGTGCGTCATAGGCTTGTAAGCGCTCGCCTTGGCCCACGGGGTCATAGGATAGAACGACAAAACCCTTCGCTGCCAGGTTCGCGCCAATGCGCTGCCCGGCAATCTTGCCTTCATCCCAGTGGCCGATCGAATAAAGCACTGCCGGATGTTTGCCGGCTGTCTTGGGGCGATACAAATTCGCCGTGACGATGTAGCCGGGCAAAGATTCAAAGTGCAGGTTCTCGACAATGTAGGAGCCACGGTCGGTGGTCTTGGTGGTTACGGCCTTGAGCGGCCCTCGGTACTCGGGCAAGCCTCCGATTTGCTTGAGAATCAGTGCGCGTACTTCAGCCGCGCGCTGTTTCGCCTGTGCTGGTGTCTTGATGCCACTGACGGCAATCTTGCGGGCTGCCAGATACTTCTGCGCCACCCCGTTTACCAAATCCGTATATCCATCCTGGGCCAGCACGGTGGCTGCCAATGCTGCAAAACAAAGCCAAAACCTCATCGAAGAAGCTTATCAATGATCTCCGGAATCTCAAAGACCGCACGGTTGTTCATCTTGCGGGCATTGGCCTGAAAGCCGGCCAGCTTGCCGGGTGCGAGCATCTCTGTGACGCCTGGCACAATCTCTCCAAAGTGCTTCAGCACCATTCCCAGGCCGTTCTCGGTAAGCCAGTCTGCGTTGTATCTTTCCTGCGGCAAGGTCAGTGCATTGCGCGTGACGACAACCGGCAGCCCCAAATGAATCGCCTCCGAGATCGACCCTGGACCCGGCTTGCCGATGAAGAAATCCGACAGCTTCATGTAGTAGGGCACTTCTTTGGTGAAGCCTTCAATGACGTGAGGCATCTTGAGCTTCATAGCCGTCAACTGTTCTTTGAGTTTGGTACTCTTGCCGCAAATAAAAATCAGCTGAAGTTTGAGGCCGCTCTGGTCGAGGTTCTTAGCGATGCGCGCCATCACGGCTGAACCATAGCCACCGAACATCACCAGCGCTGTTGGCAACGTTGGGTCCAGGCCCAGCTTGCGCCGCTCTGCTGCCACGTCTACTTCAATCGGTTGGTAGAAGCGTGGATTGAGCACCATGCCGCTTACCCGAAACACTTTGTCCCGAGCATGGCCCAACGCAAGCGCTTGCTCTTCTGCCTTGGCCGTGCCGCAGACAAAAAACTGTTTCTGCCCTTTCTCAATCCAGAAATGCGGAGGGTAATCCGCAAGGTCGGTCAATACCGATACCATTTGGGTCTTGGGGCTGACAGCGGCCAGGGCCTGGTAAATCGCCCGATTGAAATTAGGCACTACCGAGACAGCGACATCCGGCGCGTCCTTCCCCCAAAACTCCTTTAGCTTGCGCACCTGCAAGGGGTGATAGAGCCGGATCAACCCATGCATTGCCACCAACAACTGAGGCGAACCAAGCGTCCAGCCTTTGCGCAAAACCAGATTGTAGACATCCTCCATCTTGATGCCAAAGAGCTGTCTGAAGAGATCCATCGAACTGAGCTCTTCCTGCAAGTGCATCAGCCGCACTTCCCAGTCAGGGTATTTTTCGGCAAAAGATTGTTTCAACGCGGTTGCGGCAGCCCGGTGTCCGCCCCCAGCATCGAAGTAGATTAAATCCAGTTTTGGCATCTTGAACCCTCATCGTAAGCGCCAAGACCCACAAATCACAACTATCTAGTTGAAAAACAAAAACATTCACAAATGTTTTTTGAAATCGTCACGGCTCTGTAATTTCAACAGGTGATAAATGGGGCATGAATTGCGACATGTATGGCCAATCCAGGCACTCTGATCGTGTTGCCGACTCTCTCCTTTGCCATGGCAAGTTCCAGACCCGCCATCGGAAGCAATTGCTACAATCGAGGTATCAGATGTTTTCAAGCCTCACCGGGCGTCAAGTGGAACCAGGATTCCAGTTTCTAGCAGAGAACCCCTCTGCTATGGAGTCGTTGAAGGGTACTATGCCCATTGGTTCCCAAAGCGATTCCTTCCCAGTGACTCAGACGAAGGAAGTGGCCGCATGAGCGTCTTTCCACTAGTCCGAGACTACATCGAAACCCGCGACCATCGCATTATGAACCGCGTCCACCAGTGGAGCGCCCCGCAATGGGTGCGTCTGTGGATGATTTGCGCTACCCGTGGTGGGGACGGTTGGCTCTGGTACGCCCTGGCAATCGTGATCCTTCTCTTTGGTGGCCCAGAGCGCTACATCGCCGTTGGCTCTTCTTTCCTTGCTGCCGGTGTCGGCATTGGCTTCTTCCTTTGGGCCAAGCGCGTCACGGGCCGCCGCCGCCCCTGCCATATCCAGCCCCATTGCTGGTCGACCCTCTTGCCACCTGATAAGTTCAGCTTCCCTTCGGGACATACGATCACAGCGTTTTCGATCCTCACCCCGCTGATCGCCCTATACCCCGAACACACTCCGGAATTCACCTTCATCGGGCTTTCCATTGCTGCCAGCCGCATCATCCTGGGAATGCACTTCCTTAGCGACGTGCTGGTTGGAGCTGCCGCCGGATCTCTGCTTGGCTACTTCGCCCTCAACCTGCTTCGTTAATCACCTGACACAATGGGGATTGCGGTACCCCGCTCATGCTGCGATCTTTCTTCATCTTTCTAAGCCAACAGAAGTCTCTCCGTCGCTGGATGGAGCATTCTTCTTTTGCCCGGCCTCTTACGCGAAGGTTCATCGCCGGTAATACGCTCGACGAAGCGCTGGCTGTCTGCCAAAAGCTAAACCGGGAAGGCATCTTCACCACTCTCGATTACCTCGGTGAGAGCGTCACTGCGATTGAAGAAGCCAACCAAAGCCGCGATCATTGCCTTCAGGCGATCCGCCTCATCCACGAGCGAAAGATCGATTCTACAATCTCGGTAAAGCTCACCCAGCTTGGCCTCGATATCAATGAGGAACTCTGCTTCGACAACGCTCGGCAGTTGGTGGCTCTCGCGAAACAAACTCAATCCCGCGTTGAGTTCGACATGGAATCGAGCGCTTATGTCGATCGAACCCTCGCGATCGTTCATCGCCTGCACCAGGAATTTGGTTGCGTCCGCGCGGTACTTCAGGCTTATCTTTTCCGCACAGAAGCCGACATCAAGACATCCAACTCGCTCGGCCTGCCTGTGCGCATCTGCAAGGGCGCTTATGCTGAGCCAGACACGGTTGCTTTTGCCGAGAAATCTGAAGTCGATACGAACTATCTCAAGCTTACCCGGCTACTGCTGGAAGGCGGCGAGTACCCAGCCATTGCCACTCACGACGATCGAATGGTAGCCGGTGCCACGAGCTTCCCTAAAGACAAGTTTGAATTCCAGATGCTCTACGGCGTCCGTCGAGACCTGCAGCGCAAACTGCTCGCCCAGGGCTTTCGCATCCGCGTTTATGTTCCTTACGGAGAAGCCTGGTATCCCTACTTCATGCGCCGCCTGGCCGAGCGCCCCGCCAACGTTATTTTCCTGTTGAGGAACTTCTTCAAGAACTAGGACGTCAGAGATCTCATGAAATGGTGGGCCCTGCTGGTTGCAAAGATCGTCTGCCTGATTGCGATCCATATCGTGCTGATCTTGTGGATCAACGGCTTCTTTCCCAAAGACCAGATGGGCAGAGACCTTGCCTACACTTTTTCACTGATGGGTGCCGACATGTTCGTATTCGTGCTCGGCTACGGCTTCTGGATGGACCAGAAATACCGCTGCCGCACCTGCCTGCGAATCCTGCGCATGCCGCTGGAGAAGGGCAACTGGTCTCACGCTACGCTCTTCGCCCCACCCAAGCTCGAATGGATTTGCCCCTTCGGCCACGGCACCATGCGTCAGGACGAAATTCACCTCAGCGGTGCTCAACCCGACCGCTGGCACAAGAACGACGATAACTTCTGGCGTGCTTTTGAAGATGCCTGGAAGAAAGACTAACTACTTCTTGCTTGCGTCCACCAGCGCCTGAATCTCAGGCGGCAACGCAAACATGGCTGCAGGCACGCTCTCGTTGAAGCGGATCGAAGTAAAGGTCATTGTCATGGCAACAGCGCCCATTTCATTGGTCAGCTTGGAAGGCGTAGTGATTCCGTCCACCGTCTTGTACTCCTCAACCACAGCGACAATCGGCACTTCGCCCATCGGCGACGGCATGATCATCTTCGTGCGTGCGAGCAAGCCTGTTGCCTTGTCGTAATACTGTTCTTCAGGCTTGCCTTCCTTGGGCGTCATACGCAGCTTGTAGACGGGTTTGCCGTTGAGCATCTCTTCGCCCAGCACTTCAGACTTGGCGTAGCAGCTATCCTTTTCAAGCGCACCACGGCCGTACTCGCTCATCGCCCCTGCCGCACAGCTTGCGAGAAACTTTTCTACTCCGGTCTTGATCCTCGGCCCCAACACAGTTTTGTCCCAAACGGTAGTTCCGTTGCTGCCGTCTTCCTGCTTGCCAATGCCTGGAAGATCCACCACGGTGTAATACTTGCCACCGTCCTGGCGGTACATTTTCAATTCGCCGCGGATGTTCTGTCCCTTGATCTCCATCGTGCCCGTCATCGTGACAGACTTCACCTTGTCGTAGGCAGCTTTGCCGCCGGTTACCGCCACATA
>CANGVB010000141.1 GCA_947456995.1 Bryobacteraceae bacterium
CATAAGGTGAAGCTGATTCGCTGAGTTGACCACGACGGACAACAATGACCACACAAAGCAGCATGGCAAGAGCCACGCCCAGCCAATCGCGGCGGCGGGGGCGGAAGCCAAGGCCGAGTCGCGAGATGGTGAGATAAATCGCTGCCACGCCGTAGAGGAGCCCGCCGATGATGACAAGCAGCAGCAGTTGGCGGATGAGTCCGCAGAGAGAGCCTCTCGTAAAGTTAGGCCAAACCAGATTGAGAAGAGGGTTTTCGATAAGGTGACGCAGGCAGGCACCAGCACAGCTCCATTGCAAGGCACGAAAAGCTCGCCCCATCAGAGATTGGCCTGGGTACTCTGCCGCTGCTGAGCCAAAAAGGTAGCAGGCAAGAGCATAGGCTGCCTGAGCGGAAAATTGAGCCCAGCTTCGCTCCATGAGTTCCGGCATGCCGGCCAAATAGAGCAGGGCCCAAACCGCCTGGGTGAGGATCATCCCGCCAAGGGCCCAATTCTGCATTACTGACCCATTTCCCAAATCAGTTGGCCAACCGGCCGGCCGCAGAGTTCGGTTGCAATTCGCGAAAGGTCTTTGAGGAGCGGAGCAGGAAGGTCCTGATGGAGCTGAACTTTGTGGCGGCGAGCCGAAGTCTCAATCGCGGTTCGGGCCGTGTTTTCCCCGCAGAACAAAGCGAGCAAGGCACGAATACGGGAGACCCGGTCGAGTGATCGCACGGCTTTCAGAACGCGCGCCCGGGCCGAGGAGAGATCTTGTGGATGAAGGTCTAGTTGCTCGAGATAGCAGAGGGCGGCAGCCCGGAGCTCAGAGTCGTGAAGGCCAATGTTGTTCATCGACGCACCCCAATCTCTGCGTTGAGGAGGTTGGCAATCTTGCTCTTAGCCTGATGGAGCTTCCACTTCACAGTGCCCATGGGTATGCCTACGGAATCGGCGATGGATTGATAGTCGAGGTCGTCTACATAGCGAAGGACGCAGATTTCGCGCTCGTCTTCAGGCAGGCACTGGATCCAATCGTAAAAGACAGACTCACAGGGTGGGGGGGTGAAAAAGGCAGCCGGGTCGAGTTGAGAGGGGAAGAAATCAAGGCGATGGTTCTTGCGGCGGTGCTGGAGCAAAGTGTTGCGGGCAATCTGAAAGAGCCAACCGTAAAATTTGGAATGATCGCGGAGCGAAGCTGAGTTACGGAATACAGAGAGAAGGACGTCATGGGACAGTTCGGCGGCTAAATCGCGGGCAAAGCCGCGGACAGCAAAGTAGCGGTAGAGCCGGGGATACAGATGATCGAAGAGATCACCAAAGGAGGATTCGCCGGGCTCGCGCAGGAAATTCTGCACCAGAGAGTCGGTGATCGGAGGCAATTCCACTGAAAAAGGAGACAACAAGACATAAAAAATATCAGGATGGCAAACAAAAGTCATCTCCGGTTGCATCATAATCTGACATATGTTGCTAAAACCGAGTCGTTTGCTTTGTTCTTTGGCGCTGATTTTACTCAGCGCTTTCAGTAGCCACGCGCAGGTCCTGTACGGATCGTTAACGGGAGCCATCGAGGATGCCTCTGGTGCACCCGTACCCAATGCGAAGATTGAGGTTGTCAATATGGCCACCGGAGTGGGTAGGCAGGCCACCAGTGATGAGCGCGGCTCATTCCTGTTCAACGATTTGCAGGGTGGCAATTACCGTGTGACGATCACGTCAGCGAATTTCAGCACGGTAAAGCAGGAGGGGATTCGGGTTGAAATCAATACGGTGAAGCGTCTTGAGGTAAAGCTTCAGGTAGCGGCCGTTGCCGAGAGTATTTCGATTAGCGCCTCGGCCATGGCACTGCAAACCGACCGTGCCGACGTCAACAATCAGATCACCAAGTCTCAGGTTGTGAATTTGCCCTTTGGCGGATCTCAGGGCCGGAACTTCCAGAATTTGTACAAGCTGCTGCCCGGCTTTTCGCCGCCTGCAGAATTGCACTCCGATGCCGGCAACCCGCAGCGCTCGCTGGGGTCTAACGTGAACGGCGCGTCTTATTCGAACAACAACACGCGCATCGATGGCGCCACCGTGAGCTACCCGTGGCTGCCACACATCATCGCTTATGTGCCCCCGGCAGAAGCCATTGAAACCGTAAGCCTCGTATCGAACTCCTTCGACGCAGAACAGGGCATGGCAGGTGGTGCGGCAATCAACGTGTCGATCAAATCGGGCACGAATGAATTTCATGGCTCTGGCCACTGGTATCACACCAACAGCAAAATCCAGGCTCGCAACTTCTTCTTTACGGGCAACCGACTGCCAAAGAATTTGCTGAATCAGTTTGGCGGCACCCTTGGCGGGCCGATCGTCAAAAACAAGCTCTTCTTCTTTGCCAACTGGGAACGGACCACGCGCCGGCGCTTTGCATCGGCCTTCCGGACAGTGCCGGATGCCAATTTGCGGCAGGGTGACTTCTCGGCGACGGGCACCAATATCTTCGATCCTGCCACGGGCCTGGCCAACGGAACGGGCCGGACGATCTTTCCGAACAACCGGATCCCGAGCAGCCGCTTTGACCCGGCTTCGGTAATCATGACCAACCTGATTCCGACAGCAAACCAGCCGGTATTTCCCTCGAACTACCTGGCGGTTGGCAACTACAACTTCGATCGCGACAACTCTGATTTCAAGGTGAATTACAACCCGACAGAGAAGACCTCGATTTTTGCCCGCTACAGCTTCTCGCCGAGCGAGATCTTCGACCCGCCATCGCTTGAAAGAGCATTGGGCGATGCGCTTACGGGTGGACAGCCAGGAAGGGCACCGGGCCTGATTCAGACGGCCGCAATCGGCGGCACCTACACCATCTCGCCCCGCATTCTGTTTGACGGCAACATTGGATTTACCCGTCAGCGGATCTCTGCCGAGAACATTGACATCGACAAGAACTACGGACTGGACGAACTCAAGATTCCAGGCACCAACGGTTCAGATCGTCTGCAGGGCGGTTATCCGCGCTTCAACATCAGCGGCTTCTCTGCGATCGGAAACCCGAACGTATCGAATCCGTTTTTGTTCCGGGACAACCAGTACAGCGCAACGGGAAACCTGAGCTGGGTACGGGGTTCACATTCGTTTCGTTTTGGTGGCGACTACACCTACTACACGATCAATCACTTCCAGCCGCAGGCGGCCTTTGGTCCGCGTGGCGGATTCAATTTCACGGGAGGGCTGACCTCGCTGAACGCACCCGGTGCGGCCGCATCGAATTCCTTTAACGGCTTTGCCGATTTTCTGCTTGGCCAGGCACAAGGGATGGGAAAAGATGTTCAGTACATCAATCCTGCTGCAGTAAGAATGCCGGGTTATGGCTTCTATGCTCGTGACCAGTGGCAGGTGAACCGCAAATTGACGGTGAATTACGGTGTGCGCTTTGAGCGCTATCCGTTTGCCACCCGCGACCACCGTGGTGGTGAGCGCTATGACGAGGCGACAGACAAAGTACTGGTGGGTGGAGTAGGATCAACACCAAGAGATACGGGCGTAGATGTCGGCTTTGGACAGTTTGCTCCCCGGCTTGGTATTGCGTATCGCGCGAACGACAAGACCGTGATTCGGGCCGGCTACGGAATCAGTATTGACCCGGATTCCTTCCGTCGTATGCGCGATTCTTACCCGGCAACGATTTCGTCGCAGTTTAGCGGAGCAACCAGCTTTATCGCTGCCGGCACATTGCGCACAGGTATTCCGGCCGTGGTGGGGCCGTCGCTCAATCAGGGCGTGATCGATCTGCCGCTGGCGGTAGGAACGACAACCTTCCCTGAGAAGTACAACCGCGGCTACATCCAGAGCTTCAACTTCACGATTCAGCGTGAAATTGGTATGGGCTTCAACCTGCAGGCCGGTTATGTGGGAACGCGGGCGATTCGTCAGACCGCGATCATCAACATCAATTCCGCACTCGTGCCAGGAAGCGGCAACGCAGGCCGTGCGCTCGCGATCAAGTATCCGGGGCGCATCGGCGCGATCAACCTTTATACGCCCTTCAGCACGGCCAACTACAATTCTCTGCAGACGCAGTTGAAGCGGCAGTTGGGCACTGAAGGCATGTTTGGACTTTCCTACACCTGGTCTAAGGCCATCAGCTTTAACGACAACAACGATTCCGGCATCAGCTGGAACTCGCCTGAATTGTGGGGACGCAATCGTGCGCTGGCCGGGTTTGACCGCACACACAACCTGCAGGTTTACTCCGTGTACGACCTGCCCTTTGGCAAAGGCAAGAAGATGCTGACCTCTGGTGTTGGTTCGTGGCTTGCCCGCGGCTGGCAAACCAATGGAGTGTTGAGCATCATGAGTGGGACGCCGTTCACAGTGGGTACGGCAGGGACTTCTCTGAATGCTCCTGGCAATACGCAGACGGCAGATCAGGTGCTGGCTAATGTGCAGAAGCTGAAGGGTGTTGGCCCTGGCAAGAGCTGGTTTGACCCGAACGCGTTTGCCCCCGTAACAGATGTTCGGTACGGCAACACCGGCCGTAACATCCTGCGCGGACCCGGATCCTTCCAGCTCGATGCCAGTGTCTTCCGCAACTTCCAGGTAACCGAAAAGGTTCGCCTGCAGTTCCGGGCAGAGTCTTTCGGCATCACCAATACACCGCGCTTCAACAATCCGGGAGCTACCGCTTCCAGCTTGACTCGCAATGCAGATGGTTCGATTCGCGCGCTCAATGGCTTCTCCGAAGTACTCAGTGCTACCGGCGAACGTGAAATCCGGCTTGCACTGAAGATGTTCTTCTAAAGCACAGCCAGCCCAGAAACAAGGCCTGCCCGAGAGGGTGGGCCTTTTCTTATTTGGAGGCCTTGGAATCGAGGAAACGACTGGCCAGTTCTGGCGTTGGAATACGGCAGGTCTCAGAGCGGCCAAACCAGGAGTAACGATTGCGCGCGATCCATTTGTAGATAGCGTCACGGAAGAAGGCTGGCAGTGGCGTGGCGAGGACGGCAAGGGACCATGGGAAGCCCAGGCGGCGGGCAATGCGCAGGGCAGCTGTGGAGCGGGTGTGGACGCCCTCTTCGTCGATCAGGATCACGCTGTCGGGCAGAGAGTCGAGCGTAGGGAGCAATTGACGTGCGGCCTCGGATTGAAGCGAGGCGAAGCGGAAGATCTGCTTCGGATCACGATCGATGATCCAGTTAATCGAAGCATTGCAAAGGTTGCAGACACCGTCGAAGAGGATGATGGGGGCTTGCGGCATCGCTTGTCCCAAGTTTACTCGGCTTGGTAGGCGTTGTAATGTTGGGGTATGCGTTTGTTTGCGGTTCTTTTGATTTCGATGCTGGCGGCCTTTGGACAGGACAATAAAACACTCAATGTTGCAGCCGAAGCAAAGTGGGTAGATACGGGTCTGAAACTCGCACGAGGGGACAAGTATTCGATTGAGGCTAGTGGCGAGATCGTGCTGCGGGGATCAAAAGGCGAGGAGCAGCCCGCAAAGCCAGGTGGATTGGCGCGCGGATTTCGCGATCTGTTAAAGGCGTTGCCTCTCAATACCGCCGGGCGGGGAGCATTGATCGGCAGGATTGGCGACCGGGAGACATCGCAGGCCTTTATGGTGGGTGCTGGAAGAGATGGAGAAACAGCGCTCGGAGGCAACCTCTTTCTGAGTGTGAACCTGGGTGGCAATGAGAAGGGTGCCGGTAGCTTTGCCGTGAAGATCAAAGTGACACGGGCACCAGTTGAGGTATCGAAGGCCCCGGCCGGGCCGATTGTGGAACTGACGCAGGCGCAGCTGGACAGCCTGCCAACCCGAGTGGTGGATGCCGAAGGCAACGAAGGGGATCGTCAGAACTTCATCATCGTAGGAAGCGAGGCCGCAGTCACCGGGGC
The DNA here is from genome assembly GCA_947456995.1 of Bryobacteraceae bacterium. Taxonomy (GTDB): domain Bacteria; phylum Acidobacteriota; class Terriglobia; order Bryobacterales; family Bryobacteraceae; genus Bryobacter. The sequence continues at coordinate 5,857 of CANGVB010000141.1, forward strand.
GCTGAAGAGTGTGGGCTGGGTGCAGGTGGACAAGAACGTGAAGTCGTCTGTACTGAACGCGATTCTGGTGAGCATGTCCAAGCAGGCGTATCTGACGATTCCGATGAGTGAGCTGATGATGTTTGGGCGGAGTCAGGATTACGGCTTTGCTCACGCCGTGCCCTTTGTAGTGGTGGCGCAGCGGCATCACTTCCGGATCTGGCGAGCGCCCTTTCAAGTAAACGGAACTGATGCCTGGATCGGTGCGGGTACGCACGATATCGGATTTGAGAAGGACCAGCGCAATGGCAGCATTACGCACAAGATTGACCCGGAGACCGACAAGGAACGCGATTACATTGGCCAGACGCTGGAGGAGAGCGGCCTTGTTGTTAAAAAGACCTACATGACTCACAAGAATCCGGTGCGAGAGGCAAAAACGGCGCATGGTGCGGAGTTCCGGTCTGACGGGCGGACGTTGATTGTGTACCTCGAGCAGAAACGCAATGAAGATGCCGTGCGGTTTTCGAATCTGTTTTGCAGTGTGCTCAAGACAAATCCGGATGGTGGAGAGTGGGGGCCATGCAGCGAATATATGGAGACCGAAAGCGAGAAGGAAGTGGAGTTGAAGCCGATGTCGCGAGACTTCCGGGTGGTAGTGGTGCCGGGGATTTTCTCGAGCTGTGCGTCCGATGCGCCGGCCTTCGATCGAGGCAGAGCTTACTTGAAAGACAAGCAGGGTGTAGATGCGGCCCTGCTGAATATTCCGAATAACTCCAGTGAAGATAATGCCAAGGCGATTGCCAAGTACTTACGGGAGCAGTTTACCAAGGACAAGCGAAAGTTCATTCTGGTGGGCTATTCGAAAGGCACCCCGGATATCCAGATGGCGCTGGCTACCGAGCCCGACCTGCGCAGCATGGTTGCGGCCTTTGTGAGCATCGCCGGAGCCAGTGGCGGTTCGCCTGTTGCGGATGCGCTGCCAGATCGCCTGAGTGGCATGCTCGGCAAGATCAATGGCAAGGGTGGTTGTGAAGGGGACCTCAGCGACGGCTTCAAGAGTTTGTCTGTAGAGCGGCGGCGGCAGTTTTTGGCTCAGTATCCGCGGCCCTTTGTGCCCACATTCTCGATTCCGGCTGTAGCGGATCAGGACAAGGTGTCCAAGGCCATGCTGCAGAGCTGGACGATCATGAATGGCTTCTCATCGCGCAACGATGCCCAGCTTACAGAACAGGACGCGATTGTTCCTGGATCGATGTTTTTGGGGGCGGCCCGGAGCGATCACTTTGCGCTGGCATTGCCGCTGGAGAACATGAAGGGCGGGATGCTGAAGAGCTTCCTCGACAAAAACAACTTTCCTCGGGCGGCGTTGCTCGAGAGCGTTGTCCGATTTGCGCTGGATGAACTGAAAGCGCCTGCTCCGAAGGCCGTTGAGCCAGCGAAACAGGCGCCAGTAAAGAACAAGTCGATCTTTCAACCCTAGGCTGTGATCAGGGAAGCGGCACCGATGCCGGACTGATGTCGTGACATGCGGGTACGAAGCTCGAGGCGAGCGCGTAGGAGGCGGCTCTTGGCCGCAGCGACGCTGATTCCGAGTTGCTCGGCTACTTCTTCCATCGGGAGTTCCTGGACATCGCGCAGGAGGAAGACGTTGCGGAGGAGTGGGGGAATGCGATCGATTTCCTGCTTCATCGCTTCAGCGATTTCGAGCTTGCCCAGCGCTTCCTCGGGATTGAGGTTGTCATCGCGGAACTCGAGCGTTACTGAATCTTCGCCTACCTGGGTGTCGTCCATATAGAAGAGCTTGGCGCGCTTGGTCTGGCGGAGGCGCATCAGGCACTGGTTGACAACAATGCGAGTAAGCCACGTTGAAAACTTTGCTTCACGGTTAAATTGAGCCAGGTGCTCAAAAGCCTTCCAGCAAGCGTTCTGGACTTCATCCTCGGCATCGGATTTGTCTCTCAGGATAGACAGGGCCAGTTTGAGGCAGGAATTTTGATGCCTCTCAATCAATTCAGCGAAGGCCTGGTCGTTTTGAGACTGGGCCATATCTACCAGGGCTTCATCAGTGACCCCTTGGAAAACTTGCCGACGATTTTGAATCATGTTAAAATCCTTACCAATCTAGAAGCTATACTTCATGGACGACTATAACAGCA
>CANGVB010000142.1 GCA_947456995.1 Bryobacteraceae bacterium
CCAACGCCGCCCGCTACTTTGACGGAATCCTCCTCGAAGGGCACATGTGGAGCACAACCAAAGTTTGGGACCCCGAAGGCGCCCTCTCCACCATCCCCGCCATCGCGACGGTCCTATGCGGCATCCTTGCCACGCAGTACCTCAAATCAGGGGCAATCCTGGCAGCCGCCGGTCTGCTAATGAGTCTCGTAATCCCAATCAACAAAAGCCTATGGACACCCAGTTTTGTCCTCGTCATGGCGGGCTTCGCCTCCATGATTTTCGGGGCGCTCCAGTGGTGGATCGACGAAAAGGGCAACCGCACCGGCTGGAAATTTTTCGAGATTTATGGCACCAACGCGATCGTATCCTTCGTCTTGTCGGGTGCCATCGCCCGCATCCTCGGAATGACCGGCACCGGCAAAGCCATCTTCGATCAGCTCTGCAACATTGCCTCGCCCATCAACGCATCCCTGCTCTACGCACTACTGAATGTGGCCGCCTGCTTCAGCGTGGTGTATCTGCTTTACCGGAAGCGAATTCTGGTCCGCCTCTAAGCCAATACCAAAGACCGAAGCCAAAAACCGGACAGGCAGTCGCCACCCAAAAGGCAAGCTCGTAGTTCTTCTGATCAAAGTAGCCACCGAAAATCGGGGCAGTAATGGCAGTTAAAGCCGAAAAGCTACCAGCGCCAAGCCCCGCAATCAGGCCCGCCCTGCCGTTACCAAAGGCACTTGTTGCATAGGCAATTCCGCCCACAATAAAGCTCCCGGTGACAAACATGGCGAGAAACAACTCCGTCATGAACAAAGCCAAATTTGTGATCGATGGCGCCATTGCCAGCGGCAAGCTGAAGATGAGACCAATCAAAAAGGCCCTGCGGCAGGCCTCTTCCACGCTCGTACCGCGCTTCACCAGACGGTCAATCCACCAGCCCCAAAAGAAATAACCGCATTCCCACCCAAGCGGTGGGATCCACAGCACCGTGCCCAGTTCGCGCTGGCTCAAATGGAAGACCTGCGAAAGGTAAAGCCCAGCCATGTAGAGAATGAACCCAAGTGGTACCGCGCCCAGAGCATAGGCAGCGACAAAGGCAATGACCCGTCGATCCCGCCAGGCAAAGTCTTTGGTTTCAACCTTGGGAGTCATCGCAAGATCAGGCCGCTTGCACAGCGCCCACCACCAGACCAGCCAGACGATTCCAGCCGCACCGGTAATCCAGAAAGCCATCCGCCAGCCATAGGCAAGAGCAATTGGAGTCACAATGAAAGGCGTCAAGATCGCACCCAGCGACCCACCCGAATAGCTCAGCGCAATCCCGCGAGACCGCCGCTCCGGCTCAAGCGTCTGCATCACGGTTCTTAAGGCACCAGGAAAGGTTGCCCCCTCGCAAAAACCAAGGCCGGTCCGCAGAATGCCAAAACTGAGCACCCCTCCCGCCATGCCATGGAAGGCGCTGGCGATGCTCCATCCAGCGACAGCCAGCGTCATCCCCTGCTTGACACCGAGCCGATCCAGCAGCATCCCCCACAGTGGGTTGCCCAGCATGTAAGCGTATGAAAAAGCAGCAACAATCCAGCCGTATTCGCGACCGGTGAGGCCTGTTTCTTTCTGAATTGTAGGAATCAGGACGGCGATGGCATTACGGTCGACATAGCTGATCGTAGAAACCAGCATCATCGCCAGTGCCGGCGTCCACACTCTGGCTAGCTGCGACAATCTTCGATTCTATCCGCTTCATCCTGCGATTCTGGCGTTTCGTCGGAAATTCTCCCACTCGATTGCCGCCAAGCGGCAAACTCGAACCATGAAGCCAAGCAACATCCTCCTCACCGCAGCAGCCATCCTGTCTTTTACGATTACGGCTTTGCACAGCCAAGAACGTTTTGATCTCCTGGTCCGAGGCGACTTCTTCGCCGGCTTTGCCGGAAACGCCGAAGCTCTCGAACGCGCCATGAAGGTTACCGAAGAGAAGCTCAAAGAAAACCCAAACCACGCTGAAGCGCTAGTCTGGCACGGCTCTGGCCTCTTCTACCAATCAGGTCAACTCATGAACAAGAAAGACTTCGCCAAAGGTATGGAACTCTATGGGCGCGGCATCGCTGAAATGAACAAGGCAGTCGAACTCGAGCCCAAGAACATCGGGGTTCGCATTCCCCGCGGAGCTGTTCTTTCGGCAGGCGCAAGATTCATGCCGGCAGAGATGGCCAAGCCCCTCTTCCTGTCTGTAATCGATGACTACTACACTGTTTATCAGATGCAGGAGAAATATTTCGACAAGATTGGAACTCACCCCAGAGGCGAACTCCTTTTCGGTCTTGCCGACAGCTTCAGCCGGATTGGTGCAACCGCTAAGGCCGACCACTTCTTTGCTGAGATACAGAAGTCTCTCCCCAATAGCGCTTACTCCAAGCGTGCCGACAAGTGGTTTGAAACCAAGCAACCCCTACCCGCTGCCCAGGCCAACTGCATCGGCTGCCACACTTCAAAGTAATTCATGCGTCAGCTCTCACAACTGCTGTTAATCAACCTCGGGATCGCCCTGGTGATCGTCCTGATTACCAGCTCGAGTATCCGTAACCCCAGGCTCGACACTTTGCTCGTGCCTGGGGTGATTTCACTGGCCTACTCAACGGTGATCGGAGTCGCGTCCTGGTGGATCCTGCCTAAAGTCGGGCCACGCTTTTCCAAGGATCCTCTCCTTCGATGGGTGCAGTTGCTAGCCTCACTGACGGCTATCGCCCTGGTTGGGGGCACCGCTGCCTTTCTGCTTATGGCGTATCAGCCAATTTGGCCCATCCGCATCGACTATGTCCCGTCGATGGTCCTTTGTCTAACCTTCACACTCACGATTGGTTCGATCACCTATCTGGTAGAGGAAGCCCGATACCGGGTGCAGGCGGCAAGTCTTCAATTGAAGACACGTGAGCTGGAGCGGGAACGAGCCTTGAAGTCAGCCGCTGATGCCAAGTTGCAAAGCCTTGAATCGAGAATTCACCCACACTTCCTGTTCAACACGCTCAACTCCATATCGAGCCTGGTGCGCTCCAATCCGGCAAAGGCAGAAGTACTGATCGAGCAGCTGGCCGCGCTGTTGCGCTTCTCGCTCGACCGTCACGGCAACCTGGTGAGCCTTGCCGACGAGGTACAGATCACTCGCGACTACCTCGAAATCGAGAAGGCTCGTTTTGAAGAGCGGCTTCGCTATAGCTTCGAGATTCCAGAAGACCTGCTCGCCGCCATGGTGCCCGCCTTGTCCCTTCAGACTCTCGCGGAGAATAGCGTCAAATATGCTGTTGGCAGCCAGCGCCAAGGATCTGACATCCACATTCGCGCCCGCCGGAAAGGCAAGGAGATTGAGCTCGAAGTGAGCGACACCGGCCCTGGCTTCTCACCCGACAGCTTGCCTGCCGGCCACGGCCTCGACACGCTCAAGCAACGACTTGATTCGCATTTTGGCGAGGCTGCATCGCTCTCCACGCGCAGGCTCGATCCAGGCATGGAGGTCGCCTTCCGCATCCCATGCTAACCGCTTACCTGCTTGATGACGAGCATCTGGCTATCGAACGGCTCACGCGCCTTCTCTCGGCAGACCCGCGTATCCAGATCCTGGGTTCTTCGAAAGACCCGGTCGATGCGATCGAGGAAATTGAAGCCTTGCGGCCCAATCTGCTCTTTCTCGATATCCAGATGCCCGAGCTCGATGGCTTTGCGGTGCTCCGGCGTCTTGCCCACCAGCCCCTTGTCATCTTCACCACCGCCTACGATCAATATGCCCTGCAGGCCTTTGAAACCAACTCGATCGCCTATCTGCTCAAGCCCGTAGAAGCTGCAAAGCTCACACAGGCGATCACCAAGGTAGAAGCAATCCGCGGGGGGCAACAGCCTGCTCCCGATATTGCCAACTTGCTGAACCAACTGGCCACCAAACTCACGCCCGTCTACCCCGAGCGCATCAGCTCCAAAACAGGCGACCGCACAGAGTTCATTGATCTCACCCGTGTCACCCACTTCTATGCCGAAGACAAGCTCACCTTCGCTGCCACAGACTCGAAGAGTTACATCATTGACCAGACGATTGCCGAACTCGAAACGCGCCTCGACCCGGCCCACTTCTTCCGGATCCATCGCTCGACGCTAGTCAATCTCGCCTATGTCGCCGAGCTATACACCTACTTCGGGGGCAAGCTCATGCTGCGTCTTAAGGACGCAAAGAAGACCGAGCTCACTGCTTCGAAAGAGCGTGCGAAAGAGTTGCGCGACAAGCTTGGGCTCTAGTCTGCTCGTAGCGTGATGGCTGGGTCGATAGCTGCAGCGCGCCTGGCTGGAAGCCAACCCGAGAGCAGGCCAGTCAGCAGAAAGACTGCCGCTACGCCTGCGAAGACCACTGGGTCTGTGGCGCTTGTGGCATAGAGCAGGGTGGAAAGACTCTGCGCTAGCGCCAGCGAGACTAGCGTACCGAGCACGATGCCGATTGCCACCAGCAACAGCCCCTGCTTCTCGATCATCAGCAACACGTCGAGCGGCCTTGCACCGACCGCCATGCGAATGCCAATCTCGCGGGTGCGTTGCGAGACGGTGTAGGTCATCACACCTACCAGGCCAATCAGCGCCAGCAGGAAAGCGACACCGGCAAAGATCGCCATCAGCATCAAAGTGAAGCGCTCCCGGCCGAGGGATAAGTTCACGGTCTCTTCCATGGTCTGGATGTTCCAGACAGGCTGGGCATTGTCCACTTGCAAGATCTCGCGCCTCATCACTTGCGCCATTTCAGCAGCATCTCCTTTGGCACGGCCGATGACGCTGAAGCTGGGTGCTCCGGGTAACAAGCCTGGACCCTGATAGTAAGCGCCATACACCTGCGACCAGGAAGGCTTGTCGACTCCCAGATTCTTTACGTTGGATACAACGCCAACAATCACCCGCCAGTTTGGCGGCTGGCTGAAGCCCACTTCCATGCGCTTTCCGATTGGGTCAACATTCGGGAAATGCGTCTTCACAAACTGCTCATTCACTACTACTGCCAGCGGTGCGCCAACCTTATCGCTGTCAGCAAGTACCCGCCCACGCTTGAGCGCAATGCCCATCGACTCGAAGTATCCCGGCGTAACCGTGAAGAAATCCGCGAGGGGCGCAGTGGCTACGGTTGGCATTGGCGCGCCTTCGACGCGCATGATGTATCGAGCGTTGCCTTGTAGAGGCAGGTCTGTAGAAAGACCGGCTGCTTCGATGCCTGGCGTCTGCTGCAGGCGGGTCACTACATCGCGACCGAACTGAATCTGCTTCTCTACACTCGAGCCGTACTTCGAAGGCAAGGGGGTCACGCGCATCGTGATTACGTGGTTTGGCTTAAAGCCCAGATCGACGCTGGCCAGCTCATAGAGGCTGCGGATCAATAGGCCTGCTCCTGTCATCAAAACAAGCGCTGCTGCTACCTGGGCAACCACTAGCGCGTTGCGGAATCCGGTTCTGCCGGCTGAGCCCTTGGCTCGATCCTTGAGCGAACCGTGCGGGTCTATCTGCGAGAGCCTTAGTGCGGGCAAGACCCCAAAGAGCAGAGCGGTCAAAAGCACTGCTGCGAGCGCAAAGAGCAGGACGCGCCCGTCGAGGCTAACCTGGTCGACTCTTGGCAGCGTCTTTGGCGCAAAGCGCTGAAAGGCCTGTAATCCCAGGTATGCCAGGCCGATGCCAAGTGCCCCTCCGCTGGCTGCGAGGACAATGCTTTCAACCAGCATCTGCGTGACCAGATTCCAGCGGCTCGCGCCTAACGAAACCCGGACGGCCATCTCCTGTTGGCGGGCAGCTCCTCTTGCCAGAAGAAGATTCGCAACATTGGCACAAGCGATCGCAAGTACAAAACCAACCGCTCCCAACAGGGCCAGCAGGGCTGGCTTGATCGGGCCAGTGATGTCTTCCATCAGCGGTGTCACATGACTCTTTATGTCGGCATTGAACTCGGGAAAGCGTTCGGCCATTCCTCCGAGCAGGGCTGTGAACTCGGTGCGGGTGCGGTCGATGCCGACGCCTGGCTTTAGCCGTCCCAGCCCAACGAGACTGTGTAGATCCCGCCGGGTTTTGTCGAAGCCATCCAGCACCAGTGGCGCCCAGATTTTGGCTTTGGCCGGATAGTCAAAGGCTGCTCCGGCAATACCGACAACGATGCGGATCTGGCCATTGAGGTTGATCTGCCGGCCGACGATGGCCTCATCTCCGGCGAAGCGATCCTTCCACAAGCCGTAGCTCAGGATGACGGCCTGGTCTTGCCCGGGGCGGTAGTCGTCGGAAGTGAAATCCCGGCCCCTTTCGAGCTTCACTCCGAAGAGCTGAAACCAGCCTTCGCTGACCTGAACTCCGATGTAGCGCTCAGGGTCCGCACTAGGCGAAATCAGTGAAAAAGGGCTGTTTCTATAGGCAACCACATCTGCGGTTTTGGCCTGATCCCGATAGTCGTAGAAGTTGCCGGCAGCGAGCGGGATCGGGTCTCCGCTGCGCTTGACCAACTTCTCGCGCACCTGGACGATTCGTTCCGGCTCGGCGAAGGGCAGGGGCTTCAGCAGGATGCCGTCCACCACACTGAACATGGCCGTGTTGGCACCGATGCCGATGCCAAGCGCGAGGATAGCTGCGATCGCGAATCCGGGGTTGCGGCGCAGAGATCGAAACGAGTAACGGAGAGAGTCCCAGAGCATAGAAAGAGATTTTAACGCTCTGGGACAAAACGGCTAAGCGAGCGTCGGCAGATTGGCTCGGGCGTAGTCGATGCACTGCTGATTCAGCTTGTCTTCGAGGGCCAGCGCCTGCGCAGGGGTGAGGCCTGAGGTACGTGGCAAGGGTTTCTTTGGCGGATGGTTGCGGACGTAGGCGATTAGCTTGGCGAGGTCCTTTGGTGGCACAGGGCTCTTTTCGTCGTAGACCTTCCAATATTGGTCTGTAAAAATCGGGACCTTCAGTGGATCGCGAGTGAGCATTTCGAGCTGGAAGAGCATCTTCGGATCCTTCTTCTGGAATCGACTGACGATCGCCTTGAGGTCAAAATTGCCTTCACCGAAGGGTACTTCCGAGAGCAGGATACCGTCCTCGTAGAAGTCGACGCCGATGTCTTTAAAGCTGACAAAGATCGTGTAGGGTTCGAGAGTGTCCATGGTCTGTTCGGGGGTTTCGATCAGTGAGACGCTATTGACCAGGTCGAGACAAATGCCAACGTACTCGCTTTGGGTTGAGCGTACCCATTCGACCATCTCATCCGAGCGCCAGCCCTTGTGGTTCTCGATGGCGAGCTTCATCTTGTACTTGCGCAAGATGGGCTCGGCGCGGCGTACTGCCTCACGGCAGGTCTTGTCGAAGGCGTGGAACTCGGCGACGTTTTTGAACTGCTCATAGCGCCGGCCCGAGAAGGGGTCATGCACACAGACGACGCGGCCATCCATCTCGGAGGCAGCTTTCACGGCAATCTCGTACTTTGGCAGATCAGCATCGGTACGGGGGGTGCGAACCAGGATCGTGGCCCGCATGTCGTATTTGTTCAACTGCGAGGCAATCTTTTTGATGTTGGCGGGGTCGAGATCGGGGGTGAAGTTTGTGTGAGCGGCACCGAGGCCCATGCTGTGGCAGTACTCGATAATGTCCCAGTCTTTGCCCATGGCTTTGATGCGGGCGGTGAGGCCGGGGCCAGCCGAGCCCATGTTCTTGAGTACCTTCGCTGGGGCGGCGGCATTTGAAAGGCCGACTGCGGCGATGCCCGTGAGTGCGTTTCGTCTGGTCATTGGTCTTGCGACGATTGTATATCCACGGATTGGTGATCGCCAGCGTGACTTTCCAAATTCACTTAATTCTTGACCAAAGCTGAAGCCAGCTTAGCTTCGCGGTGTTTGTCGACGATTTCTCGGGCTTCTGGCATGAGGGCCATTAGCTTGAGGGTGAGCAGGCCGGCGGTGGTTTTGCTGAGGTCGGTTTTGCGGACTTCGAACATGGGGAAGGTTGCGGG
>CANGVB010000143.1 GCA_947456995.1 Bryobacteraceae bacterium
CGCCTTCACCAGCGCCTTGGTCGCCTCATCCTCACAAACACTCCCCGGCCGCGTCACCCCCGCCACAACCGCACGCCCCAACTGCTCTTCAAGCGACACGGGCACCAGCCGCACCACCCCGGCCAGCACCATAGGAATGCTCTGCCACACCAGATACCCAAATAGGCCAAGCAAACACAAGGCCCCCACTGCCAGCGAGATCAACTTCAATCGCATGTGCTACAACCCAAAACCAGCATCGATACCTGCATCCGTTCCTAGCGCTTCGCCCAGCGTATCCCCAAAGGCAGATCCCGCCGTGGCCGCCTGCGCTACTAATTGGACGCGCGGCAACTGCTCCAGTTGCAAGTTCTCGGTGAGATAACGCAACTGCCGGCAAACCGCCCAGGGCAAGCCAATCCCAAGAGTAAAGAAGGTAAGAAGCAAATTGGTGAAGGTCAAAATCAACAACCCATCCCCGCTCAGCGTTGAGCGAAACGGCACCCCCGCAAACTTCGTATTCTGCCAGCTAAAGTTCCCCAGCTTTGCCTCATACCAGAAGCGATACAGCGTCAGGGTGGGAAAGAAGAGCAGAAGCATCTTCACATAAGGCCAAAGCAGATCCTTGCCCTCTCCATGAAACTCAAACTGCTGCCCGCCAAACCACGTGTTCTCCACCACATACTTCCGCAGATTCGTAATGAAGAACGGCAAATACAAAGTCAGGCTGATTGCCGTCAAAAACAACCCCGTCCAGACAATCGTAGTCAGCTTCCAGAAATCCCCTTGATAGGCGAAGCGGCGCCCCTGCCAGCTCGTCCTGCTCCAGCGATAACGAATCGCCCCATGCAACGCCAGCGGAGCCAGCAGCGCGAGCCCGAGAATCACCATAAAGCCCACAACAACGGTTGGTCCAATTTCACCTAATGTGCTCAGCCAAACCGCCACACTGCCATAAAACAAAATCACAATCCCCATCAACTTCAGCCAGCCCAGAAACATCTCCTTGCCCGTGCCATGAAAACCAAAGGGCTGCCCAGCCAGCCGGATCTGCGACCACAGATACTGCCGTATGGCCACACGACCCCAAAAGCTATAAATGCCAAAAGTAAAGATGCTGAAGAAGATCAGCTTGAGATAAAGCACCAGCAACGTAGCGCCATCCCCGGTAAAGTCAAACATGCCGGGTTCCGGCGCAGGCTGAACAGGCGACACCCCAGGGCTAAACAGATAGCCACAGTTACAACGCATGGGAGTTGTTTCGTACTCAGTTCCGCAGTTGGGGCAGTAGGCCATGCCAGCCAGTCTAGCTCAATCGTCGTCGTCAGACGAAGAACTTACCTTAAGCACAGCAAGGAAGGCCTCCTGTGGAATCTCCACACGGCCCACGCGCTTCATGCGCTTCTTGCCTTCCTTCTGCTTGTCCAGAAGTTTCCGCTTACGGCTGATGTCACCGCCATAACACTTGGCAATGACGTTCTTGCGAATCGCCGAAATCGTCTCGCGAGCAATAATCTTGGCCCCGATCGCCGCCTGCAACGCCACCTCAAACATCTGTCGAGGAATCAGCTTGCGTAAACGCTCAATCAGAATGCGGCCGCGTTCATAAGCAAATTCCTTATGCACGATCATCGACAACGCATCCACTGCCTCACCGGCCACCATCACGTCCAGCTTCACCATCGGCGAAACTCGCATCCCGGCCAAATGATAATCAAGCGACGCATAACCACGCGAGCAGCTCTTCAAGCGGTCATAAAAGTCGAGCACCACTTCATTCAGCGGCAATTCATAAACCAGCATCACGCGCTGATTGCCAATGAATTCAAACTTCCGCTGCATCCCACGCTTCTCTTCCACCAGCGCCAGAATCTCGCCGATGTACTCTTCACGAGTAATGATCGTTGCCTCAATAATCGGCTCTTCGATCTTCTCGATCTCGGTCGGGTCCGGGAACCGTTGCGGATTGTCTACCGTGATCTCTTTGCCATTCATCAACGTGATCTTGTAACGCACACCCGGTGCCGTCGTGATCAGATCGATATTGAACTCGCGCTCAAGCCGCTCCTGCACAATTTCCATGTGCAAAAGCCCCAGGAATCCGCAGCGAAAGCCAAAGCCCAGTGCCGCAGAACTCTCTGCCTCATAGCTCAATGCGCTATCGTTCAACCGCAATTTCTCAAGCGCCTCACGCAACAAGCCATGCTCGCTGCTCTCCACCGGATACAACCCGGCGAATACCATCGGCTTGATCTCCTGGAAGCCAGGCACAGGCTCAAGAGCCGGCCGGCCTTCTTCCATGATCGTGTCGCCAATCTGCGCTTCAGACACATTCTTGATGTTGGCGAAAAGAAAACCTACCTCGCCCGCATTCAACACATCACAAGGCACCGGCTTCGGCGATTGATAGCCCAACCCATCTACTTCATAAACCTTGCCGCCGGCATTCAGACGAATCTTCATGCCCTTGCGAATCCTGCCGTCCACCACCCTCATCAGGATGATCACGCCGCGATAGGAATCAAACCAGCTATCGAAGATCAGCGCCCGCAACGGCTCGTCCATATTGCCACGAGGATGCGGCACCTTCTTCACAACAGCTTCGAGAATTTCTTCAATTCCGATGCCATTCTTCGCACTCGCCAGCACGGCTTCAGACGCATCCAGCCCCACCAGAGTCTCGATCTGTTCGCGAATCCGCTCGGGCTCCGCACTCGGCAAATCGATCTTATTGATCACCGGGATGATTTCGAGATCAAGACCCAGGGCGATATAAGTATTGGCCAGCGTCTGCGCTTCTACGCCTTGCGACGCATCCACAATCAGCAACGCCCCTTCACAGGCCTGCAGGCTGCGCGACACTTCATAACTGAAGTCCACATGCCCCGGCGTGTCGATCAGATTCAACTGATAGACGATGCCATCTTTGGCCTTGTAATTCAACCGCACTGCGTGGGCTTTGATGGTAATGCCGCGCTCTCGCTCGAGGTCCATCGAGTCGAGAACTTGGGCCATCATCTCACGCTGACTCAAAGCTCCGGTCACTTCCAGCAGACGGTCTGCCAAGGTGGATTTGCCATGGTCAATGTGCGCGATGATCGAGAAGTTCCTAATAAATACTGGATCCATGCGCTAAACTGAGGGTACCTCTTCAGTATCCCATATGTCGTCTTTTCTTCCCCATGAAATCAAGGTGCGCGAAGGCTCGGGCTCGGCCCAGGGCCTCCGTATCGCGATTGTGGTGAGTAGATTCAACAATCTCGTCACAGACCGTCTGCTCTCTGGTGCCCTCGATGCTCTTGCTCGGGCCGGGGCAGGCGCAGACGATTTGCAGGTCATCAAGGTCCCGGGAGCCTGGGAAATGCCGGTCGTTGCTGCAACACTGGCGAAACTCGGCCAGACAGACGCCATCGTCTGCCTCGGTTGCGTCGTTCGGGGAGATACCCCACACTTTGATTTTGTCGCTGGCGAAAACGCCCGCGGCTTGACGGCAGTAGCAACGGATAGCGGAATCCCCATCCTCAATGGGGTCCTTACGACCAACACCATGCAACAGGCGCTCGATCGCGCCGACGGGATCATGGGCAACAAAGGTGCTGAAGCGGCAGTCGGTGCAGTAGAGATGGTGCATCTGCTCAGGCAACTTAAGGGCTCGAAGGGATAACAGGGGATCATGGCTAGTCGGAGAAAATCGCGCGAACGTGCGCTACAGGTTCTGTTTTTGTGCGATCTGGGCACCTACGAAACAGAAGCAGCCATCGAGGCCTACTACTTCACCCTCCACAGCGAAGACGAAGACTTCTCACGCCTCGCCAAAGACAAATTTATGGAAGAACTCGTGCGCGGCACCATGGCCAAGCGCGACGCCATCGACGCCCGCATCGGCCAGGCCAGCGAACACTGGCGCATTGACCGCATGCCTTCTGTCGATCGCAACATCCTCCGCCTCTCCGCCTACGAACTCCTCGAAAACATCCTCCCCTACGCTGTCATCATCGATGAAGCGCTAGAGCTAGCCCGCCGCTACAGCGGCCCCGACAGCGTCTCCTTCGTCAACGGTGTTCTCGATTCGATCCGCGCCAGCCAGGAGCGGCCAGCTCCCAAGGCCCTCACCGCCGGCCAGTCACTTCCCGATACAGAAGGTTGAAAAGATCCGGTTCAGGATGTCGTCAGCAGTTGTCGCCCCGCTCACTCCGTCAATCCCCCGCAGCGCCCCATAAAGATCGAGCAGTAGCATCTCATGCGGGATATGCGCTTCAATCGCCACTCGCGCCCGCTCCAGATTCTCCCGAGCCTCAGTCAACAAGCCCTTCTGGCGCAGACTCGTGATAAACCCATCGCCAACCTCAGGCGAAAAAGTACCGACAATCCGCTCCCGCAGCACACCCAGATTCTCGCCCGTCCGCGCCGCCACCCCAATCGCCTCATCGAGCGCAACAGCCCCAACATCACACTTGTTCGCTACCAACAAAAAGCGCCCCTGCTCCCGCGCGCGCTCGAGCAACACCCGCGTCTCCTCATCCAAACCAACCGAGGCGTCATAAACCACCAGCGTCAAATCCGCATCGGCCATCGCCTGATGACTCCGCTCAATCCCCAGCGACTCCACCAGATCGCTCGACTCGCGAATCCCCGCCGTATCCACAAACCGCACCGGGATCCCCTCAATCGCAGCAGTCTCAGTCACAAGATCCCGCGTCGTCCCGGCAATCTCGGTCACAATCGCGCGGTCTTGCTCGAGCAGCGCATTAAACAAACTCGATTTGCCTACATTCGGCCGCCCCACAATCGCCAGCGTCAACCCCTCATGAACAATCCGGCCAAACCGGAAGCTCGCCTCAAGCTGCGCCACGCCGTGCAGAATCGGCTCCAGCCGCCGCAACAACTCCGCATCCGGCGCAACCGACACATCGTCCTCGGCAAAATCAATCCCCGCCTCAAGCAGCGAAATCATCTCAACCAACTGCAACTTGATCGGCCCAATCCTGCGGCTCAAAGATCCACCCAGCTGCTGCGCTGCAACCTTCGCCTGATACAGCGTCGTGGATTCAATCAAATCGCGAATCGCCTCCGCCTGCGGCAAATCAATCCGCCCCAACAGATAAGCCCGCAAACTAAACTCACCCGGCAGCGCGAGCCGCGCCCCGCACTCCGTGGCCCGCTGCACACAATGGCGCAAGATCACCGGTGCCCCGTGACACGACACCTCCACCACATCCTGCCCGGTAAAGCTATGCGGCGCGCGAAACCACGTCGCCACCACCTCATCCACAACCGCCCCACCCTCATCCCGCAGCGTACAAAGCGTAGCCCGCCGCGCCTCTGGCTCCACAAAAGAATGCAAAAAGCCGGAGGCTACACGCAGTGCCTCCGGCCCGGATATTCTTACAACACCAATCCCGCCACGCCCAGGGGGCGTCGAGATCGCAACTATCGTATCGTTGAGATTCAAACTCGTCTAGCGATTACCGCTGTTGTCGCCACCAGGACGCGGTCCGCGGTATCCACCGCCACCACCACCGCCCGGCCGGCCTCCACCAGGACGCCCACCACCCGGACGACCACCTCCACCAAAGCCACCGCCACCAGGACGGCCATCACGCCTCGGCCCACGATCTCCACCTCCGCCACCAGGACGGCCTCCACCACCACCGGGTCTGCCACCAAAACCACCAGGTCGGCCACCACCCGGGCGACCTCCACCAGAGCGGCCACCACCACCACGGCGATCGCGAGGATCACCAGCAGGCGGCGCAGGCGTTGCCATACCAGCAGGAATAATTACAACCTGACGTCCACCACCCACACCCACACTCTCGCTGCGAATCTCGGTTTCCGGACGCAACGTCATGTGAATGATCCGGCGCTCACGGCTGCTCATCGGGCTGAAGAAGAACGGTGCCCCGCCACTCTTCACCTTGTCCGCTGCCGTCTGCGCGGCCAGTCGCAATTCTTCAATGCGCAGCAAACGGAACTCGCTCGCATCAAACACAATCAACGAGTGGTCTTCATGCGGCAACCGCAGCATTTCCATCGTCAAATGTTCCAGAGCCAAAAGCAGTTCAGCTTTGTTCTGCAGCAGCAAATCCGATTCCGGGCCGCTGAATTTTACGACGATATCTGGGTTCTCGATTTCAGGATAGGTAGAAGCACCTTCCACAAACTCGTAATCGACATCGATATCAATGGCGTCCAGTAGAACGTCCAGAAAGTCGCCGATCTTGTCTTCGTATTGTTCGATAGGGTATTTTCGCGTCATGTGTTCCGCACTGCCCGGGTCCTGGCTGAAATTTTATTTCTTCTTCTTTACGTTGACGACCGCTTGCGACGGCGGCGTTACTGGAGCCGGTTTGACTTTGCTAAAGACATATTGCTGAAGCATGGCAAACACGTTGCCAGTGAGCCAGTATAACACCAGTCCGGACGATGCTCCGTAGAACATGAACGCGAACATCAATGGCATGAACAACATAATCTTCTGCTGCTGCGGGTCCATACCCACCGATGGCGTCATCTTCTGCAGCAAAAATTGCGTCACCACCATCAACACCGGCAAGATCCGGATCGGAATCGTCTCCGGCTGCGAGAGGTCTCCCACCCACAACCATTGCGCCTGTCTCATCTCAATCGCCACACTCAACACAGAATAGAAACCGATCAAAAACGGCATCTGCAACATCAGCGGCAAACACCCGCCCGCCGGATTCACTCCGTGTTTTTTGTACAGCTCCATCACTTCTTCGTTCTTCTTGGCCGCTCGCGGATCCGTCATCGCGATGCCCTTGTACTTATCGTTGATCTTCTGCAACTCCGGCTGGATCAACTGTGTCTTCTGCATCGACTTCATGCTCGACAGCTTCAGCGGCAGCGTCAGCAAATTGATGATCACCGTCACCGCAATAATCGACCAGCCATAGTTGTGGATGAAATTCCGGTTCACATAATCCAGAGCAAAAAACAAGGGCTTAGCCACAATCCCAAACCACGTGCCAAAGTCCACCATCTTCTCGAGGCGCGGATCCACAGCCGTCAGAATATCCAGATCCTTCGGCCCGATAAAGAACGAAAGCTTGTTGTTCGAAGCCCCGCCCACGGCCATTCCGATATTGGCCTGTTCCTTCTTGTCCGGGTCAGACTCTGGGACAAACATGTCTGACGTCGTCTGCAACTCCACATTCAAACCACCACGATTCACCGCAACTGCCGCAAAAAACTGATCCTGAATCCCGGCAAAGAAGAAATTGCCGTTATCGGTAGACCAGCTCTTGGCCGCATCCGAAGCCGCTTTGGTCTCCAGCTTGTCCGTCGCCGACACATAACGCACCGTCGTACCCAGCGAGTACTCGTTAAATGCCTTGTGATCTCCAAAGCCCCCGCGCCATGCCAGATTATGCGGCACCGCAGCGCCATTCAACATCAGGTCTGATTCAACATCGACAACATATTGATCCTTGCGGAATCGAAACGACTTCCGCGCCTTGTTGTTCCCGTTGGAATACTGAAACTCAATCCCCAAACCGTCTGCCGCCGGCTTTGCCGCAAACAGATACCAGTTCAGATTCGGGTTCATATCCTTGCCGTTCAACTGCAGCGCAAACGGATACCCAACCTTCGCCGTTCCAGCCTGATGCACCAATTGCAGCGGCCGCCCGGCACTATCCTTGAACTTCTTCAGGATCCACGAAGTCGCAACCCCACCCTTATTCGAGAACTCCACCCGGTACAGGTCTGTCTCGATCCGGAAGACTTCTTCCTTCGCCGCACCAACGGCCTCAACCGGAGCCGCCGCAGCAGCAGGTGCCGCAACCGTCGGATTCTTCGGCGCTGCCACCGCCTGCTTCTCTTCCTTCTTTACTGGCGCCGGTTCCGGCTGCGGCAGCAAATACTGTGTACCA
>CANGVB010000144.1 GCA_947456995.1 Bryobacteraceae bacterium
CGGAACCGCCACCCTTGACCAAACCCTCAACCTCTTCACGAGTGAAGCGGTTGAAGTCGCCAGGGATCGAGTGTTTGAGGCAACTGGCGGCAACAGCGAATTCGAGCGCCGCCTGGGGAGTGTCGAGAGCAAGAAGGCCATAAATCAGGCCACCGGCAAAACTATCGCCGCCACCAACGCGATCGACAATGTTGGTGATGTCATAGTGCTTGCTCACCATAAAGTTGTGTCCCTGATTGAGACAGGCAGACCAGCCATTGTGAGAAGCGCTGAAGGATTCACGCAACGTAATGGCAACGGTCTTGACGTTTGGATAAGCGCGCAGAACCTTCGCGCTCAGCCTTTCGTAAGAAGAATGGTCGAGCTTGCCAGAGTGTACGTCGGCATCGCTTTCAATGCCGAGGGCCATTTGGCAGTCTTCTTCATTGGCGATGACAACGTCGGTGTATTCCACCAGTTGCGGCATCACCTCGGCAGCCTTCTTGCCGTACTTCCAGAGATTCTTGCGGAAGTTCAAATCGAGGCTCACGGTGAGGCCGGCAGCTTTGGCGGCCTTGACGCTCTCAATCGAAAGCTCGGCAGCAGACGGGCTAATGGCAGGAGTAATGCCAGTAATATGGAACCAGCCGGCACCTTCAAAAACTTTGGCGAAATCGATTGCCCCTGGCTTGGCGATGGCGATGGCAGAGCCTTCGCGATCGTATTGCACCTTGGAGGCACGCTGATTGGCACCCGGCTCTACGTAATAGATTCCGAATCGGCCCGGGCCACGGACAACGTCCGAGACGTCCACACCAAAGCGCCGCATCTCCCCAAGGAAAGCATCACTGATCGGATGCTTGTCGGGCAGCACCGTTGTGTAACGCGCCGGCCATCCGAAGCCCGAGACGCTGACAGCGACATTGGCTTCACCGCCACCAAAGGTGGCAACAAATTGAGGGGACTGCAAAAAGCGTTCCATTCCCGGGGGTGCCAGGCGGAGCATGATCTCACCAAAGGTGACAACGGACTTCATAATTGTTTTGAACTCACCAGTCTAACCCAGAAGCATCCAAGCGACGAAGGCAATCAGGGTCACCACTTCGCCGATCATCAGCACGTTGCGGATGGAGACGAAGCGTTGCCAGGAAAGACGTGGCGCGTGCTCGGGGAATTTTTCGATGTGAAGCTGGAGCGCGCGCCCCCAGGCAGGTGGTGTCGTGAACGGAAAAATATAAGGATAGTCGAGCCGTTTTGCGTCGTAGCCGGGAGGCAGGAAGCCGGCGATTTCGTCACGGATACGCCGGAACGCAATTCGTTCACGCAGCAAGGTCAGCACCACACCCGTGTTGGCGGCGAGCAAAAACATCATCCAGATCAGTACAGCCTGAGTCTTGTCCAATTCAAAAAACCCCTTTCCTCATCTTAGGAGACAAAAGACCCTGTAGTAGTTCAGGGTCGATTAACCTGATAGTGAGCCCACGACTCGCAGGATGCGGGCGACTGGAATGGGAACGGAGGAACCTCAGAGTTTGGAAGCAACAGCCGAAGCAATCGAGAAACGAAACAGTTGGCGAAGCCTTGCCTACTTTGCCCTCGGCGGACTGATCGCCACAGAAATCATGCGGCGCGTCATAACGCAGCCCCCGGCGGCCAAGGGCTGGGAGTTGATCTATTGGTTCACCGATCGGGTCTTCTTTGACGGCAAATGGATTGTACTTCTTGCGATGGGGCTTGCTCCATTCAAAGAGAATTTACCGATCAAGTACATGGCACCAGCAGCCGGCCTGCTGCTGATGGTGGGTTCTTTCTTGCAATTGCAGGACCCAGTCTTTCTCGTGTTTGTTGGAATGGTGGTGGGTGCGATCGTAAAAAGCATCCGCTGGACTGAGCCTGCTCTCATGCTGATGTCGGTAGGCGGCATGATGATGGGGATGCCAATCAACGGCTTCACTGGGCTGATGTCGGCAAAGGCAAACTTTCCGCCCGTACTCATGAAGCAGCTTTTTGGCTCAACCGCTGGAATCGGTTGCGTAACGATTGCCTGCTCATTCGCAGCATTATTCCTGCTTGGACGAGGATTGTGGACGCAGCGAAAAACCAACGCCTAGAGGGCCGTGCCCTTGTGGGGCGCACCAGCAACACGAACACGCAGGAAATTTGTTCTCTTATGCATCGGCAAGGCCAGACGGGCACGAATCATCTCAAGTTCAGAATCTTCACTCGCCTGAGCTAGTAAGGCGAGCTGCTCTGCTTTGCTCAGCTTGGGCGTTGATTTCGGAGAAAGTTTTTTCGAGGACATGGCCCGCGTTACGTCAAGAGCGGCTTCACTACATGCCCCTTCACATCGGTGAGCCGGTAATGCCGCCCCTGAAACTTGAAGGTAAGCTTGCTGTGATCCACACCCAGCGAGTGCAGCAACGTTGCATGCAAATCATGCACGTCTACCGGATTCTCCGTGATGTTGTATGAGAAATCGTCGGTCTCGCCGTAGCTGGTGCCACCCTTAAAGCCGCCACCAGCAACCCAGGCCGTAAAGCAGCGGGGATGATGATCGCGGCCGTAATTGGTTTCGGTCAGCGTCCCCTGCGAGTACACCGTGCGGCCAAACTCTCCCATCCAGATCACAACGGTGTCCTTAAGCAAGCCACGTTGCTTGAGATCTTCCACAAGCGCTGCTGAGGGTTGGTCTGTTTCCTTGCACTGCCCACGAATTTCTTTGGGCAGGTTTGAATGTTGATCCCAACCGCGATGAAAGAGTTGCACGAATCGCACGCCCCGCTCGACCAGCCGTCGCGCCAGAATACAGTTGGCTGCATACGATCCCGGCTTGCGCGCATCCGGCCCATAAAGCTCAAAGGTGCTATCTGGCTCCTTGGACAGATCACTCAATTCAGGCACGCTCGACTGCACCCGGAAGGCCATCTCATACTGCGAGATGCGGGTAGCAATTTCGGGGTCCTGATAGTTTTCGAGCTGGATCTGATTCAGCTTGGCCAGGTCATCAAGATAGCGGCGTCGCGCATCGCGGGAATAGCCTTCGGGATCTGACAGAAAGAGCACCGGGTCTGCCCCGCCCCGGAATTTCACTCCAGAATATTTTGTCGGCAGGAAGCCCGAGCCAAAGGCGCGGTCTGCCAGCGCTTGCGTGTTGCCACCACCCTGGCTCACCATCACCACATATGCCGGTAGGTTCTGGTTCTCACTACCCAGACCATAAGCAACCCAGGCTCCAAAGCTCGGCCGTCCTGCAAGCTGAAAGCCCGTCTGGCAAAAGGTAACTGCAGGGTCGTGATTGATGGCTTCTGTATTCAGGCTCTTGATGAAGCAGAGATCATCGGCTTGCCTCGCCATGTGCGGCACAAGCTCGCTGAACCAGGCTCGGGATTGGCCGTGTTGGGCAAACTTGAAAACAGTGGGTGCCGTTGGAAAGCTTTCCTGAAACGCCGACATGCCCGTTAGGCGTTGCCCGCGACGAATCGAATCGGGAAGATTCTCGCCACGGCGTGCCTGCAGGCCCGGTTTCCAATCAAAGAGATCGAGCTGACTGGGAGCACCATGCTGAAAGAGCAGGATGACGTTCTTGGCCTTGGCGGCAAAGTGAGGCAGCCCGGGCAGTTTGGGATGTACCTCTTTTTGATCTTCTGCCTGCAGCAAGGAAGACAAGGCAGCGATGCCAATGCCTGTAGCGGACTTCTGAAAGAAATGGCGGCGAGTCTGGAGCAGTGGGTGCATCGATTAGTCCTTGGTCACCGTTTCGTCGAGGTTGAGCATCAGGCTTGCAAGCGCCATGTAAGCAGCATGTTCGGCCGGCTTCAATTGCGCCGCCTGAGGGGATTCGCCCTTGGCCAGAAACGTCTCTACGCGTCCGGGGTTGGTGGCGAAATAGTCGCGATGGTAGTTGAGGCTGGACTTCAGAATCGCCAGCTCTTTAGCCGATGGCTCGCGCGCCAGTAGCAGCTTTGCTCCATAGGCGATGCGTGATTCATCTGTCGCGCCACCCTCGGTCAACATGCGCCGGCCAATCTGTCGGCCAGCCTCAAGAAAGGTGACATCATTCATCAGGTTCAGGGCCTGAAGCGGGGTATTGGTGCGAGACTCCCGCACCGTGCAGCTCTCGCGCGTGGACGCATCGAAGTTGGTCATCATCGGCGGAGCAATCGTCCGCTTCCAGTACATGTAAAGGGAGCGGCGATAGAGGTCAGCACCGTGATCCTGCTTGTAGTCCATGTTCTGCATGGATTGCTCTTCCCACAAGCCTGCGGGCTGGTAGGGCTTCACGCTTGGGCCGCCCAGCTTTGTATTGAGCAAACCTGCAGCCGCCAGAGCCTGATCTCGAATCGACTCGGCAGGCAGGCGCAAGCGTGGGCCATGAGCGAGCAAACGATTCTCGGGGTCTTTCTGTAGTAGGTCAGGGGTGGTTCGCGAATCCTGGCGATAAGCGGCGCTGGTGACGATCAATCGCACCATGTGCTTGAGATCCCACTTCGATTCCATAAACTCCACCGCCAGCCAGTCGAGCAATTCAGGATGTGTTGGATACTCGCCCTGGCTGCCGAAATCTTCGGTCGTCTTCACGAGTCCTGTGCCGAACAGAAGCTGCCAGACACGGTTGATGTTCACCCTCGCTGTAAGAGGGTTCTCCCGCGCCACCAGCCACTGTGCCAGGCCCAGGCGATCATTCGGCGTATTGGCGGGCATCGGCGGTAGAAAGCTTGGCAGCCCGGGCTCTACCTTCTCACCTGGCTTGTTGTATTCACCACGAATCAGGATGTGAGTATCGCGACGCTGCGGGTTCTCGGCCATGATCATCACCGTCGGGAAGCTGCGCTCAAAGGCTTCCCGCTCTTGCTCGAGCTGAATCAATTTTGCCCAGATTTGTTTTTGGGCCTGGGGCGCCGCAGCCTCAAGATAAGCCTCTCGCACCTGGCGGGATTGCGGGTCGGCCTGCTTGAGTGTTTGGCCCAAAGCGAGCAGCGCGATGTCTTCCTGAGGCACCGTCCTCGACCAGATCAGAACCTCATCCACGCTTCCGGCAAACCTGCGATTGGGGCCACCACCAGAACCAATGCGAAGAGGCTCTGGAAACTCCTTGCCACCGTTGTTTAAAGGGCGGTAAAGATTGTCCAGATCCACCTTGAAGCGGACGGGCTTGCCGTCGACATAAACATGAACACCCTCTGCCATTCGCGAGCCGGTATAGGCCAGCGTGACATGCTGCCATTGGTCGGCCTTCAGCACCGGATCGTTCGATGTCATGCGAATTGCATCATCGTCGTAATCGCTGGTGAAGTGCACATGAATGTGGCCAGCACGTGCCTCCAGAGCAAAGCCCCGGCCACGAGCCTTGTCGTTCATGCGCGAAACCAGCGTGCCATCGGGAGTCTTCTTCGATTGCGCCCACAAAGCAATAGTGAAGCGATCTTCGATGTCAAAATTGGCAGCCTGAAAGCCGGCATCAAGGTACGTGGTTCCATTCAGCGCAACTGCCTTACCGATTCGGCCCGGCACAAAATCTACCTGGCCAGCGTTGGCCCTGGTTTCGTCCGGATTCTCAAGGCTCAGCTTGCGCTTGAGGTCAAAGCTTGGGAGCCAATATTCAATCGAATCGCTTGCAAGGCTTGCCTGCCAGGCCTTGAGTTGCGCGGCATTCACCTTGACGGCAGCGCGGGTCTGCTCAATCGAGTGCACCAACTGCGTGAGGTGCGCCTGCTGCTCTCGGGTCGGCGTAGGAATCATCGGCGGCGAGTTACCGTACTTCATGGCCCGGCCTTGTTCAGGCACGTTGTTGAAATAGGCGTAAAACTGGTACATCTCCTTCTGGGTGAGGGGATCGTATTTGTGATTGTGGCAGCGGGCACAGCCAAAGGTGAGGCCTAGAAAAACAGCGCTATTGGTTTCCACACGGTCGATCACATATTCGACGTTGTACTCCTCAGCAACAATCCCAAGCTCGGTATTGGCGCGATGGTTGCGCTGAAAGCCAGTACCCATCTTCTGCTCCATCGTTGCGTTGGGCAGCAGGTCGCCGGCAATTTGTTCCACCACAAATTGATCGAAGGGCTTGTTCTTGTTGAAGCTTTCGATTACATAGTCGCGCCAGCGCCACATGATGCGCTCGCCATCGTATTGGTAGCCGTTGGAATCGGCGTAGCGGGCGTTGTCGAGCCAACGCATTGCCATCCGCTCGCCATAGCGTGGATTGGCTAGCAAGCGGTTCACGAGCTTCTCGTATGCGTTCGCTGACTTGTCGGCAAGAAATTCGTCCACCTCTTTGGGCGTGGGGGGCAAGCCGGTAAGGTCCAGCGTGACTCGGCGGATCAGACGGTCTTTGGATGCTTCGGCTGAAGGCTTCAATTGCTCTCGATCCAGCCGCTCGAGAATGAAGCGATCAATCGGATTGCGAGCCCACTGCGTACTCGAAACTGCAGGCAAGGCCGGACGCATGGGTGTGATGAAGCTCCAATGCTTCTGCCACTTCGCACCTTCGGCAACCCACTGCGTGAGAGTGCCGCGTTCTGCGTCGGTAAGCGAATGCCCCGTAAACACAGGCGGCATCTTGCGAGCCTTCGAGTCTGAATTGATTCGTTTGATCAGTTCGCTGCTTTCCGGCGAGCCTTCGACAATGGCCCGGCGGCCACCAAGATCGGCTTTCGCCATAGCCTCAACATCAAGACGCAGCGCAATGTTTTTGTTCTTGGCATCAGCACCGTGGCAGGCCAGACACTTGTCTGAAAGAATCGGTCGCACGTCGCGATTGAACTCGACCGGGCGAGCCGCCGACAACAGAGCAGCAGCCAAAATTAAAGTACACAGAACCCGTATCATTTTGACCCTATTTTATATGCTTAATCCATGCAGCGTAGAACGTTTTTGGCAGGACTCGCCGGGATGGCACAAAAGCCGAATCTGCTTTTTGTCCTCACCGACGATCAAAGAGCCGATCTGATGAGTTGTGCCGGACACCCCATCCTGAGCACCCCAAACATAGATCGACTGGCTGCAGGCGGCGTGCGATTCACCAACAACTTCTGCGCCACTGCCATTTGCTGCACCAGCCGCGCCTCTCTCTTCACCGGCCTTCATGAAAAAAGCCATCGAATTTCGAACTTCAGAACTCCACTCTCGCCAGAGCTAGTGCAGCTTAGCTATCCTGCGCTGCTACGCAAGGCGGGCTTTAAGACTGGCTTCGTCGGCAAGTACGGCGTTGGCGGAGACGGTGCTCCCAAAGAACTCTTCGACGTCAGCCACGGCAATCCGGGTCTGGAGCACGTTGGCCAGAGCCGCGAGATTGGAGCTCAGGCAATTCAATTTCTCGAAGGCGTTCAGGCGACGGAAAACTTCTGCCTCAGCGTAAACTTTCGGGCTCCCCATGCGCGCGATGCAGACCCGAAACAATACCTCTACGACCCCGAAGAAGCGAGTCTTTACCGCGATGCAAACGTCCCTGTGCCGCTCAAGGCCGACGCAAAGTTCTTCGATCAGATGCCAGACTTTGTCCGCAAAAGTGAAAGCCGCGCCCGCTGGCAAAAACGGTTTACCAATCCGGCTCACTACCAGGAAAGCGTCAAAAGCTACTTCAGGCTCATCGCGGGTGTAGACGTCGTCGTGGGCGATATCTTGAAGACGCTCGAGCGGCGCGGCCTCGCCAGCAACACGGTTGTGGTCTTCAGTTCTGACAACGGCTACTTCCTCGGAGAACGGGGTCTGGCCGACAAGTGGTACCTCTACGAAGAATCCATCCGCACACCGCTCATCATCTACGACCCGCGATTGCCCGCGAAACTCCGTGGCAAGACTCGCAACGAGATGACCCTCAATCTGGACGTATCACCGACACTGCTATCGCTCGCCGGCCTGCCAGTGCCACCCGCAGTACAGGGTAGAAATCTGA
>CANGVB010000145.1 GCA_947456995.1 Bryobacteraceae bacterium
AAAGAGGCGAATCGTGTCAGCCGATGCCCCGGTCAAGCGGGTGCGCACCGCTTCCAGTCTTCTCAGATTCACAAGCGTGCCAAGCGCTGCAAAGCCCTTCACCGTAAAGCGCCCATGATTGAGCCGAAGCTCTTCAAGCCCGGTAAGCCGGGCAATCTGAGCAAGCCCCGCATCCCCAATATCCGTGCCCGTGAGGTCAAGCACACGAAGCGCTGAAAAGCCCCCCAACTGCGCAAGGCTGGCATCGGCAAGATCGGTGTAAGCAAGATTCAATCGGCTCAAAGAAGCCAGATGCACCAGAGCTTCAGCATTAATGCTGGTAGAGCTAAGATCGAGTTCTTGCAGCGATGAGGGCAAGGCCCCGAGCGAACGCACCAGCGTCCCGGCAAGGCTCAACGATTCCAGCTTCTGCAATCCAGCCAGTTGCGCCAACCCGCGATCAGACACCGTCGTAGACCCCAGCCGCAGCCTCTTCAATGTCCGCAAGCGTCCAATCGACGCCAGGCCAAGATCGCCTATCTCTGTCGCGTCAAGATCGAGTGCTTCCAGTTCCTGAAGCCCGGCAATGACTCCGAGTTGCGCGTCATTCACCTGCGTGCGCGCCAAAGACAAAGAGCGAATACGCCCGCCACGCAACTCAGCCACGCCCCCCAGAGAATCGCTAATCCATCGGGCAATCACTGCCTCGCTAGCCCCCGCCGCCGGAGCCGCGCCGCTTTGTTTCGACACACGACTGCCGCCCGAGAAATCCACCTTGCACTTCGGTAATGCCCCGCGCAGCTTCTCAACTCCAGACGCCGTCGCGCGCGTGTAACGCAAGTCAAGAAACGCCAGCTCACGCAATCCAGCAAGCCGGGCCACACCCGCATTGGTCAGCTCGGCGCGATACAGATTCAGCTCACGTAGCTTCGACAAACCAGCCAGAGTTTCAGCCCCTGCATCGGTAACCGGCCCACCCAGCAAATTCAGCTTCCGCAAACTCTGAAGCCCCTTCAGGTGAGCAACTCCGCGGTCACTGATCTTGAGCCCATAAAGGTCGATCTCCTCAAGCGTGTTCAGACCAGAAAGATAAGCCAGCCCTTCATCGGTAACCAGGGTGTCGCGCAGATTCAGACGCCGCAGTTTCTTCAAGCCCACAAGGCTCTTGAGCACCTCATCGGTAGCAGTGGAGTAGCTGAGGTCCAGCCCCTCAAGCTGGGCAAATGGGGCAAATGAGAAGTTACGAACCCGCCCCTGTGCCAGCCGCAATTCCTTCAGGTTCACTAGCGTCTCGATGTACTTCAGGCCTTTATCCTGCACATTGACGTTAGTGAGAAAGTGCAGGCTGAAGTGCAACTTCTCGAGGCTCACAATCGGAGCAAGAAACTTGAGCTCATCATTGGCATCCAGGCGGCTGCCAGCCCCCGGGTTCCAGCTCGGGCCAGGCAGATATAGCTCCTTCAGTTGCTTGAGGCCAGAGAGCTTTTCCAGGTCTTTCGGCTCGATAATCGTTCCGTATAGATCTACCGCCGAAAGCACAAGTGAATCCGCTTTCCCAAGAGCAGAAAGCTCCGCAATAGGTTGTGGATTGCCAACTACAACAACACGCCCACCCTGCCGAATCACCCATTCAGCTACAGGCCGATCGGATGCAGTTGCGATCTCGGCGCAGATCAGCAGTGCGAAGACGAATAGTCTGGACATGCGCTAGGCGAGCTTGATCTTTTTATGTTCGATCTTCTTACGGTCATCAATGCCAAGGCCAAGTGCACCGGCAATATCCACATGCTCGGGCTGCATGCGCACAAAATTGCTATCGGCATCCCGGCGGGCAATCGCCAGCGGATCCATCCCCATGGCCACGCGCTTGGCGTCGAGTTGATCCCAACCGATGCGATCCATTGCGACAGGGTCCGTTGAGAAGAGCATCCGCTTGTGCTCCCAGACGTACTTCACCTTCTTCGGGTTCAGCCCCGGCCCACCGTGATACAGCGCCTTCACCGCATCGCAAATATTAAGCACCGTCTTGTTGCGGATCGCAGGGATGGAAACAGAACTTGGAATGAACTGCCCGCACGAATTGAGCTCAGGCGACGAGTGGCTGCGGTTGACGTTGTTCACCAGCCCATGTGAAAGATTCTTGAGCGCAATCGTAAGCCCGGCTGATTGATGGTGCTTGAGCAGCGGTAAGTTGATCAGCTTGTCGATCTGCGTGGTGATGAACTTCGAGGCATAGCTACGGCGCGCCGTATCGTTGTTGAAATCATAACCGGGCAGCGTGAGCTGCATGTCCATGTAGTGATTCAGATCGTAGCCGTCGATCTTTTGCTGGGTGTTGTCGTAATAATCTGCGGCCCAGGAAATACGCACACCCTCAGGTAACCACTTATCGAAACCCGCTTCGTAGAATTCCTGCTTGTAACGGTCATAGACCACGATGTCCTTGCGCTTGGTACCAGCAGCTTCAAGACAGGCAATGATCTCCTGCACGGTCTCCGCTGAGGACATGACATAGGGTCGCGAGACCGGGTTCAACTTGAGGCCAATCACCTCGCCAGGTGAGACGAACATGCGCCAGGCAGATACCCAGTCTGGTGCGCCAGTCAGCTCCACCATGCCGCGGCGCAGCATGTCACGAACCGCTTCACGCTGGAAGGCACCATTAATGATGGACCCGCCATGCTCAACTTCAACAACACGACCCGGAAAAAGCCCCGGGATCGACCACTTCGTGCGCGGAGTAGCGCTGGATGTGGACGAAGCAAGCGCTGCCTGATAGGGGAAGATCGGTGCGATCGCGCCGAGGGCGAGCATACGCTCCATCCATGTGCGGCGACTTTCCTTGCGTGCGGGTTCCATGAAAAGATTATAGACACATCAACTGAGAATCTTCTCGATGACCTGTCCATGCACATCGGTAAGACTGACGTCTCGGCCACCAAACTTGTAGATCAGCTTCTTGTGATCGAGACCAACCAGTTTGAGGATCGTAGCGTGCAGGTCATGAACAGTTGTGACATTTTCAACGGCGTGCATACCCACGTCGTCTGTTGCCCCATAGACCATACCGCCCTTCACGCCACCGCCGGCTAACCAAACCGTAAACGCTGTCTCGTGATGATCTCGCCCGTCAGCAATCGGAGAATGCGGAGTGCGGCCAAACTCCGTCGCCCAAACGACCAGAGTTTCATTGAAAAGGCCGCGGGCCTTGAGATCGGTGATCAGCGCAGCCACACCCGTATCAGTGATTCGCGCATTCCCTTCATGCCCCTTCTTGAGTTCACCGTGTTGATCCCAGGTGCCGTTATTGCCACCATACACTTCAGGGCAAGTGATCTCTACAAATCGAACCCCAGATTCCACCAGGCGCCGCGCACGCATACACTGCAGGCCATAAAGACGCTGGTGTTTGTCGGCAGCATCGAGGCCATAAAGCTTCTTCGTAGCTTCGCTTTCCTTGTCGAGATTCAGCACGTCCGGCACTGTGGACTGCATCTTGTAAGCCATCTCATAGTTGCGAATGGCAGAATCGATCGCATCGTTGGTACCAACGGTGGAAAGGAATTGACGGTCTTGCTCCAGCATCACATCCAGCTTGGCCCGCTGCAGTGCTGAAGCCTTGTCAGCCGGCTCAATATTGGCCACAGCCTTGCCTTCAGCCTGGATCGGCATTGCCTGATGCGAAGCAGAAAGAAAGCCGTTTGAGAAATTCTCGAGCCCGCCGGGAGGCACAGCACCGCCATGCAGGAGTACATAGCCGGGCAGGTTCTTGTTCTCACTGGCGAGCGCATAGTTGATCCACGACCCAAGACTCGGATAGCCACCAACATTGCGGCCCGTATGCATCAGCAGGTTCGCCCGAGGATGCAAGGGGAAGCCAGAGACCATGGATCGTACGATTGCCAGGTCATCCACGCACTTGGCCACGTTGGGAAAGAGCTCACTCACCCAGGCTCCAGACTGGCCGTGCTGCTTAAAGCTCCACGGGCTCTTCAGCCACTTGCGGTTCGTCTCTTTCTTGGCACCAATCTGATAGAAGCCATCAAAGGTCTGGCCGTTCAGTGCATCAAGCTTGGGCTTGGGGTCGAAGGTATCGATATGGGAGACGCCACCGGGCATGAAGCAGAAGATGACGTTCTTGACCTTGGGCGCGAAGTGAAGAGCAGGCCCGGCACTGAGCCGATCCGTCATCATGCAAGCCAGCGCTAGAAGCTCGCGTCTTGAACTAATGAACATAAATCAGCTCCTTCAAGTTGAAGATGGCATGCGCAAGATCTTTCCAGACGGCACTACTGCTGAGCAGCTTGGATGCTTCCACTTTGTGCAAGCTGGCGAGTTCGCGGCTGAGGCCACTGAAGCGCTCGCGTTCAGCTGGAGAAGGCAAACGTCCAAGAGCGGTGCGGAACATATTGTCGATGCGAGCCTCGGCGCTCGGTGATTCCTGCTCGATCAACCGTGCAGCCCAGACACCAGCTTGATCGAGAACAAAGGGGTCATTGAGCAAGGCCAGTGCCTGTGGTGGAACATTGCTCAAGTCCCGGTTGCCACGGGCGATGTTGGGATTGGGGAAGTCGAAGGTCTCAAGAAAGCGCGAACCTTCATGCCGTGTGACCTTGATGTAGATACTGCGGCGGCCATCCCCGTCGAGCGGGCCCTGATAGAGCTTGCGATACTCGCTCGGTTCATCGCGACGAGGCTGGATACTCGGCCCGTAGAGCGAACGGTCGAGGCGCCCGGAGATTGCGAGAAGGGAGTCTCGAATCGATTC
Source organism: Bryobacteraceae bacterium (assembly GCA_947456995.1). Lineage (GTDB taxonomy): Bacteria > Acidobacteriota > Terriglobia > Bryobacterales > Bryobacteraceae > Bryobacter. The sequence continues at coordinate 4,748 of CANGVB010000145.1, forward strand.
GGCCTCCATTCGATGCACGGGGTAGTGCGAAAGCAATTGATTGAGCGGGTCTACCGGGCTTGCCTCTGGAACGGTCTTGCCTGTCTGCTGGAAGGTGTTCGAAAGGGCGATCTCGCGGATCAGCTTCTTGATAGACCACCCTTCCGCCACGAAACGGCTGGCCAATAGATCTAGTAACTCAGGGTGTGAAGGCCGCTCACCGTAGACTCCCAAGTTGTCAGCAGTGGTGACGATGCCACGCCCAAACATGTGTTGCCAGATGCGGTTCGCCATCACTCGGGCAGTCAGAGGATTCTCGGGGCTCGCAATCGCTTCGGCCACTTCCAGCCTTCCGCTACCGAAGGCACTTACTTGCTTGGCCGGATGGATCAGGCTCAGGAAGCCACGAGGAGTCACCTTACCCGGCCGGGCGGCATCGCCACCAATCAGGACGGGGAAGTTGTAACCCGGGTCAAGATCGGCAAGGCCCTGGATCACGCGAGGTGAAGCAATCTGCGCCTCGGTGGCGCGATAGGAGTCGATGGCGGCACGAATCGAACTTGCGTTGTTGCTCAGCAGCTTGCTCTCGACAAGCCAACTTAGCCATGCTGCATCTTCAGCAGTCGCACGCCCTTCTTGCCATGCCCTGATGGCATTGCGTGCAATGTTGGCGTAGTGTTCAGCAAGCGTTGGAAGCGAAGTTGGCGCTGCCCCCGCAAATAAAGGGGACAAATGCCTGAGCTCATCTTTTGGCGACTCGTCAATGTCGTGAAGAACAGCCCTGGCCAGCCCAACATAAGACTGCGGCGCAGCCAGTTGCTCTGGGCTGGCCTTGGTGTGGCCGGGCCGGTCTGGGATGCGTGTATTGTCAGACTTGGTAACGAGCTCCAGATAGAAGGGAAGCTCCGGCTGATCCTCACGATTGGGGATCTTCACCCAGGAGAGCGTATCGCTATCGAGGATCTTGTAGTCTTCCCCAAGCATGCAGTTGTCGATGACAGCCCGACGTGCACCAAGCTTGCCACCCATCACCTGGATACTGACGAACTTCTTGTTCTTGGGCACCAGCGGAGAGCGCAGGGCTGCATTGAAGCGCTCTGATAAGGCGTGACTGTAGAGGCCTTCGGGGAAAACACCGCTAATCGCTTTGGGCCCTGCGGAGGCAATGGCAAAGTCACCGTTTGGCGAACGGTCAGTTTGTGAGGTCCATTCGCCGAAGGGTCGAAAGTGCTCCTGATTGAAGGCTGTACGGGCCAGGGATTCCTTTGAGTATTGATCCGTAAGCGACTGCCACTCCGATCTGAAGTCTTTGGCGCGGGCCGCCTGAATCCACGGATAGAGCGGATTCTCCAGCTTGGGCTTGGGGGTTTCAAGAGCAGCCAGCAGCGTCTGCAACCGTTCCAGTTGAGAGGCGTCTTCGGGAGCGGGGGCAAGCTTGCGCCATGCGCGATCGGCGGCCAATAGCAGGCCGGGGATAGCTTTGCTTTCGGCCAACCAAAGCTTTGCCAGCTCTTCTCGAATCAGCGGCTTCTTGGCAGCAAGGCTTTGCTTGATTGCCGCATTGGTATCAGGAAGATCCGCAGTATGCGTTACCATCCGCGAACTGGTGAGTACGCCATAGAGCGCGTAGTAATCCGAAGTGGGAATCGGATCGAGCTTGTGATCGTGACAGCGCGCACAGGCAATCGTGAGGCCCTGAAAGGCCTTGCCCATCGTGTCGATCTGGTTGTCTACAACATCGGTGCGGATCTGGCGGAAGCGGATGCAATCGTCGTGGCCGAGTTCACCGAAACGGAAGGAACTGGTACCGATCTTGGACTCATTGAGACCGTCCACCAGATTCAACCGAGGCTTAGCCAGAAGGTCTCCAGCGATATGTTCGCGGATGAGTTGGTCGTAGGGAATGTCCTGATTGAAGGCCCGGATGAGATAGTCGCGGTAGTGGGTTGCGCCAAGGATTTCGTAGTTCCAATCGTTGCCGAAGGTCTCGGCAAAGCGCATCACATCCATCCAGTGGCGGGCCCAGTGCTCTCCAAAATGTGGTGAAGCAAGGAGACGATCCACCACTCGCTCATAGGCGTTGGGGGATAGATCTCGAACGAAGAGATCCACCTCAAGAGGGGTTGGGGGCAGTCCTGTCAGGACATAGCTGAGACGGCGGATCAGCGTTGCACGGTCAGCAGACGGGGAAAGCTTGAGCTTGACCTTCTCAAGCGCTTCAACGATGATCTGGTCGATGTTCTTTCTGGGCTTGACCACAGGCTGAAAGGCCCAATGCTCACGCAGAAGCTTTGGATAGTAGCGCGGGTCACCAGAGCTGATCGGAGTCTTGGCTGCATCGGATGCGGGCCAGGGAGCGCCGGCACTGATCCACTTCTCAATCGCTGCAATCTCGGCATCCTTCAACCGCTGCCCACCCACTGGCATTTTGAGCCCGGCATCGTCATGACGGATGGAGGTGGCCAGGAGGCTGGATTTCGGGTCGCCGGGAACAAGAGCCGGGCCCCGGTTGCCGCCCTTCAACATTGCCTCCCTGGAATCGAGACGTAAGGATGAGGACTGCTGCGAAGGCCCGTGGCAAGCAATGCAAGACCGGATCAAAACCGGTCTTACAGACGTTTCAAAGGTTTCGCTCGACTGGGCGAGCAATAGAATGCTCAGTTGGAGAAACATGGGCTCTTGCCCAAGTAGTCTATATTAGACGATCGCGGCAGGGTTAGATAGCGTACCAATTTGCGGAACGCTGATCGTGACCACATCACCAGGCTCAAGCGCGCTTTCCTGCGTGACGATAATGCCGGTGCCTGTCTGGAGCACAGTACCGCATGGGACTTGATTCGAACGCAGCAGGTAGCCAATGATGTCTTCGATCTTGCGACCGAGCTTAGAGGTATTGGTGCTGCCCTCAAAGGTGGTCTTGTCGCCGCGAGTGATTTTGCAGGTCATCTCGAGGTTGTAGACATTGCCGATCTCATCGGGGGTGACAAAGACAGGGCCGAGTGAGGCGCAGCCGGTGAAGGTCTTGGATTGCGGCAGATAGAGAGGATTCTCTTTTTCGATATCCCAGGCCGAGACGTCGTTTGAGACGGTATAGCCGAAGATCTGCCCCTTGGACCCGATCAGGACAGCAAGCTCAGGCTCAGGTGC
>CANGVB010000146.1 GCA_947456995.1 Bryobacteraceae bacterium
CAAATGTCACCCATGTCGCCGGACTAAAGTGTTACCTATGTCCCCGGCCATACACGGGGGTACGGTCCGCGGACGTTGGTGTCGTTTAGGGTTGCTGTCTTTTGGAATCCCCACGCTTACGCATGGGGTTGGTCGGCAGTCCGCCGACGTTGGTGACGTTTGGGGTTGCTGTCTTTTGGAATCCCCACGCTTACGCATGGGGTTGGACGGGGGTCCGCCGACGACCTTGGTGTCGATTGGGTTCGCTGTCTTTTGGCGACTTAGTCAGCGCGCAGAGTGATCGCTGGATCGATTCTCGCGGCACGCATGGCCGGGATAAGACCTGAGATGGCGGCGGTGGCGAGGAAGGTTGTGGTGATGCCCAGCAGAGTAAGAGGATCGTTGGGGCTGACATCGAAGAGGAGTGTGGAAAGCGCACGCCAAATGATGAAGGAACCAACCAGGCCTCCGACGATGCCAGCGCTTACCAGAAGCAGGGCGTGGCGGAGAATCATCCAGAGCACCTCGCCGGGTTGAGCTCCAATTGCGAGGCGGATGCCGATCTCGCGTGTGCGCTGAGCGACCGTATAGGAAAGAACACCGCTGAGGCCGATGATGGCCAGCAGAAAGGCCACACCGGCAAAGACACCCATCAGGAAGAGCGTGAATTTTTCGCGCGCGAGGGAATCAGAAATGGTTGTGGTCATGGTTTGAATTTCCCAGACCGGTTGGGTGGAATCCGCCTCAAGAATCTTTTGACGGACTGCCTGAGCCAGCATCGAAGGCTCGCCTTGCGTGCGGACGATCACGCTGAAGGTGCTGGCCTTGGACTGGATGATGCTGGGCGAATGGAAGTAAGGTGCATAGACCTGAACACGGACTTTTGAGTCGAGGCCGAGGGTTTTGACGTCTTTGGCGACGCCCACGATTTCACGCCATTCTGGTGGCTCGCCGAGGCCAATTTCCATGCGGCGATTGATGCGGCCGTCGGGAAAGTGCGTGCGAACAAAGGTTTCGTTGACGATGACTACCTGCGGGGCGTCGAGGCCGTCTGCGTCGGTAAAGGCGCGACCGGTGACAATCGGAATTTGCATCGTGTCGAAGTAGGCGGGTGTTACGGCGAAATAGTCTGTAATCGGGGCCGTTGAAGTTGTGACCGGTGGGCCGCCTTCTACGCGCATGATGTAGCGGGGGTTTTCCTGGAAGGGCAGGCTGGTGGAGATTGCGGCAAATTTGAGACCGGGGATCGTATTTAGATTTCGAATGATGGCTTGCCCAAATTGAACCTGGCGCGGAATGTCATTGTCGTATTTGGCCGGTAGCGGGCTGACGCGCATGGAAAGCAGATGGTCTGGCTTGAAGCCAAGATCGACCTGATTCAATTGGCCGAGGCTTCGGATGAGAAGACCAGCGCCGGTCATGAGCATGAGCGCGGCTGCTACCTGGGCGACGACGAGAAGATTGCGGAAATGCGTGCGAGCAGAGCCGCCGCGGGACTTGTCTTTCAGCTTGGTGTGGAGATCGACTCGTGAAAGCTGGAGGGCTGGTACCAGGCCAAATAGAAAGCCTGTTAATAGTACCGCGGCAAGGTTATAACCAATTACTCGCATGTCGATGACTACCTGATCGATACGAGGGAGGTTTTGCGGAGCGAATAGCTTGAAGGCAAAAAAGGCACCAAAGGCAAGAACCAGACCCAGAAGGCCACCCAAAAAGGAGAGCACCAGACTCTCGGTTAAGAGCTGAGTGATGAGGTTCCAGCGAGAAGCCCCGAGTGAGGCTCGCACCGCTAACTCAGAGCTGCGAACGGCACCACGAGCCAAAATCAGGTTGGCCACGTTAGCGCAGGCAATGGCGAGAACAAAGGCAACAGCGCCAATCAGAACCAGCAGGGCAGGCCTGACTTTACCTGTAAGATCTTCGGCTAAGGGAACCAGATAAAGAGTCTTTTTGCCATTGAATTCCGGATATTGGTTGGCAAGATTGGCGAGGATACTGCTGAATTCTGCTCGAGCCTGAGTGATGCTAAAGCCTGGCCTGAGGCGGCCTTGGGCAAAGAAGCGATGGAAGTTGCGAAGCGATTTCTCTGCAGCGGTAAGAGCGAGAGGCGCGTAAATCTTGTGTTTGACCGGGAATTCGAATTCCGCATCGACAATGCCGACTACTTTGCGCGGACGACCATTCAGGTTGATTTGCCGGCCGATGATGGAATTGTCAGAGGCGAAGCGGTCTGCCCAGAGTCCGCTGGATAGAATTACGGCCTCGTCCTGTCCTTCTTTGTGGTCGTCTGCGTTGAAGTCTCGGCCTCGTATGATCGGAGCGCCATAGAATTTAAACCAGCCCTCGGTTACAGCAACGCCCTTGTAGCGTTCGGGGTCTGCATTGGGGAGCAGGAGCGAAAAAGAACTGGGGAGATAAGCAACAATGTCGGCTGATTTGGATTGCTCGCGATAGTCGAGGAGGTTGCCGGCAGAGAGGTAGTAGAGGGTGGGACCGCCTCCCTTGATTACTCGTTCGCGAAGGGAAAAGAGTTGGTCCGGCTCTCGAATAGGGAGCGGTTTGAGCAGAATGCCGTCGACGACAGAGAACATGGCCGTGTTGAGGCCAATTGCTACAGCAAGAGCCAGGATTGCAGCGGCGGCGAAACCTGGATTGGAGCGGAGAGAGCGCCAGGCAAAACGCAGATTCTGCCAAAACATATTTAGTCAGGTTATCAAGGTTTTAGCGGAATATGTAGAGAAATTAAGGGACAATACGAGGCTTCACCTGCGGCTCACGCATGGTGGCAGGCAGGAGGTAGACGTTTTTGTAGTCGTTGTTGGTGTAGTAGATCTGATTGTCGATCGACCAAATTGCGGTTAAGTCAGCGTGGGATGGGGAAGGATAAACGATGTGCAAGGCGGCCCGAGGTGGGACGGTCATCAGGGTGGAGAGTTTGCGACGGGCATCGTGAGCTGCAAGAAGCTGGCCTTCGAGCCGGAGGGTGATTTTGGGGATGACGGGGGGCGGGATCTTTACGGCTGAGGGGATGGGTTGGGTGATGCGCGATGAGTCATGGTGGTACTGGGCTGACATCTGCCCCTCACTCGACTGGAAGACGATGGTTGTCTGACGACTCCGCAGGTCATAGGACGCGGCCAGGATCTTGCCGGTAAAGCCCCTGGGGCGAACGGGCGCGAAGGCGACAAGAAAATAGCGACGCAACAGCACGACAGCTATAAACTAGCAGAACCGCTATGCAATTGACTATGCTTGATTGGGTCTTTGTTGCCCTCTACTTTGCACTTAATCTTGGAATCGGTTTTTACTACAAAAGCAGGGCCGGAAAGAGTGTGGATGAGTTCTTTCTTGGGGGACGCAATGTGCCGTGGTGGCTGGCAGGCACGAGCATGGTGGCTACGACTTTTGCCGCCGACACGCCGTTGGCAGTGACGGGGCTGGTGTTTAAGGGTGGCATTGCCGGGAACTGGCTGTGGTGGAACATGGTGGCCAGCGGGATGATGACCGTGTTCTTGTATGCGCGGCTGTGGCGGCGGAGTGGGGTTACGACGGATATCGAGTTTTCGGAGATCCGGTATAGCGGCAAGCCAGCGGCTTTTCTGCGTGGCTTTCGGGCGCTGTATTTTGGGGTGCCGATCAATTGCATTGTGCTGGGCTGGGTGAATCTGGCGATGGTGAAGATCTTGAGCATGGTGCTGGGGGTGGACAAGCTGACGGCGCTGGGGCTGGTGTTGGGCTTGATTGCGATTACCGCGCTGATCTCGACGCTGAGCGGGCTGTGGGGAGTGCTGGTTACGGACGCGGTGCAGTTCTTTATCAAGATGACGATGGTGATTGTGCTGGCGTTCTCGGCTGTGAGTGCTGCCGGTGGGATGGATGCTTTGATTGTGAAGCTGCGGGCGCTGGATACGTCGCGGGGGATTGCAGAGGGTGGGGCTGGCAGTGTGCTGAATTTTGTGCCCGATCTCGACAGTGTGTGGATGCCGATGATTACGTTTTTTGTTTATATCGGTGTGACGTGGTGGAGTACCTGGTATCCGGGGGCGGAGCCGGGTGGGGGCGGGTTTGTGGCGCAGCGGATGTTGAGTGCGAAGGATGAGAAGCATAGCTTGATTGCGACGCTGTGGTTTCAGGTGGCGCATTATTCGTTGCGGCCCTGGCCTTGGGTGCTGACGGCGCTGGCGGCTCTGGTGCTGTATCCGGATTTGCAGGATCCGGAGACCGGCTATATCCGAGTGATGATCGATCACCTGCCGCCCAGCTTGCGTGGTTTGATGCTGGCTGGTTTTCTGGCCGCATATATGTCGACGATTGCTACGAATCTGAACTGGGGCGCGAGTTATCTGGTGAATGATTTCTATCGCAGGTTTTGGCGGCCTGAGGCTGGGGAGAAGGAACTGGTGAGGGTGTCGCAGTTGGCTACTGTGTTTTTGACGTTGATGTCGGCCGTGGTGACCTTCAATATGGATTCGATTACGGGAGCCTGGAAGCTGTTGATTGTGACGGGGGCGGGTACGGGCGGGGTGTTGCTGTTGCGATGGTATTGGTGGCGGATCAATGCCTGGAGCGAGGTGAGTGCGATGGCTACGGCGTTTGTGGTGAGTGTGGCGCTGCAGACGGTATTCAAGCTCGACACAGATCAGCCGAAGGAGTTCGCCTATGTGATGTTGATCACAGTGGGAATCACGACGGCAGTGTGGCTGGCGGTGACGCTGATGACGCCACCAGAACCGGATGCGGTGCTTGAATCGTTCTATCGGAAGACGCATCCATCTAGGTTTGGATGGGGGCCGGTGGCGGACAAAGTGAAGGATGTCGTACCCGATACCGACGGATGGGCTAATATTGGGTGCTGGCTTACGGGTTGCGTATTGATTTACGGAACCTTGTTTGGGACGGGCAAGTTGTTGCTTGGGGCAACGCTTGAGGGCATCGGTTATCTGGCACTGGGGGTGGTGAGCGGGTGGTGGATCTTGCGGGATTTGAACCGGCGGGGATGGTCGAGTTTGACGAAGTAAGTTAGTGAGGATTGATGCAATATAGAACGCTCGGTAAGACCGGCCTTGAAGTAAGCGCGCTCAGCTTTGGCGGTGCCGTGATGGGCGGCAATTTCGGCGCAATGGATCTGGCAGAGGCGACAAGGGCCTTTCATGCGGCGCTCGATCATGGAGTGAACTATGTGGATGTCGCGCCATATTACGGGGTGACTCGCGCTGAGACGATGCTGGGGCAGGTGCTGAAGACGGTGCCTCGGGATAAGTACATTATCTCGACCAAGCTGGGGCGCTATGACGTGGCCTCGTTTGACTTTTCGCCTGCGCGGGTGGTGAGCAGTGTGGATGAGAGCCTGGCGCGGTTGGGGCTCGATTATGTCGACATCATGATTTGTCACGACATCGAGTTTGTTGAGATTGAACCTGTGATTGAAGAGACGCTACCGGCGGTGGACAAGCTGAAGCAGGCGGGGAAGCTGCGGTATCTGGGTGTGAGTGGTTTGCCGCTGAAGATCTTTGAGATGGTGATTCCACGCTTTGAGCTGGATGTGGTTCTGAGCTATTGCCATTACGGACTCAACGATACTTCGCTGACGCGGCTGTTGCCGTGGATTGGCAAGCAGAAGATGGGGCTGATTCTGGGAGCGCCGCTCGCGATGGGATTGCTTACACCACAGGGGCCTCTGCCGTGGCATCCGGCCGATGATGAGCTGAAGCAGAAATGTGCTGAGGCGGCTTTGTTTTGTAAGTCTAAGGGTGTGGATATCGCTCAGTTGGCGGTGGCTTTCAGCTTGCAGGAGCCGCGGATTCATAGCGTGCTTTGCGGGATGAAGAGCGAGGCCGAGGTGATGACTTGTCTTGGGTCGCTGGATATGCAAATCGACCCGGAGGTGCTGGCTGGCGTGCAGGAGATTCTTGCCCCGGTGAAGAATCGCACCTGGCAGAGCGGACTCGAAGAGAACAATTAGAGCAGGGCGGCGAGTGTGGAATTCGCCGCCCGTGAGGTGCATTTAGCCGCGCAGGTATTTGTTGAAGTGTTCGAGGGTACGCTGCCAGGCTAGCTTGGCGGCGGCTTCGTCGTAGCGGGGTGTGGTGTCGTTGTGGAAACCGTGGTTGGTGCCTTCGTAGATGTAGGCAGTGTAGGTGACCTTGTTGGCTTTGAGGGCTTCTTCGTAGGGAGGCCATCCGGCATTGACGCGGGCGTCGTTGCCAGCGTAGTGAAGCATCAGTGGGGCCTTGATCTTGGGGACATCTTCGGCCTTGGGCTGGCCACCGTAGAAGGGTGCGCCGGCGTTGAGGTCTGAGCCGAGACGGACAGCTAGCGTGTTGGTGATGCCGCCGCCGAAGCAGAAGCCGACAGAGCCGAGTTTGCCGTTGCCGTCTTTGTGAGTCTTGAGCCATTTGGCGACGGCGATGAAGTCTTCGGTCATCTTGGCGCGGTCGACGCCCTGGAAGAGTTTGCCGCCCTTTTCGTCGTCACCGGGATAGCCGCCGGCGCTGGTGAGGCCGTCGGGGGCGAAGGCGATGAAGTTGGCTGCGGCGAAGCGACGGGCTACGTCTTCGATGTAGGGGTTGAGGCCACGGTTTTCATGGATAACGATCACGGTGGGGAGCTTGCCCACGATCTTGGCGGGGTGGGCGAAGAGGCCTTTGATGTTGCCGTTGCCTAAGGGGGATTCTACGGTGACGACTTCGGCCTTGATGCGGGGATCGTCTTTGGGAACTTGCTGGGCCCAGGCGTAGTTGGGCTTGAGGCTCTCGTAGAGGGCAGCTACAGTTACGCCGCCGACGGCGAAGCGCTTTGCGCCTTCGAGGAAGTCTCGACGCTCAATGTCGCCGTGTACGTATTTGTCAAAGAGGTTGAGGAGCTCTTGGGGAAAGTCGCTTGCTTTTTTGCGTTCCATAGTGTCCCTACATTAACGCTTACAGAGAGGGATTTGGTTACAGGGGGACTTCGGCGGCGGCGAGGATTTGCGCTATGACGCGCTTGGTGGATTCTGTGTGACGCTGGCCGAAGCTGGCTTGAGCGGTGAGCCGGAGGCGGTGGGAGAAGACCGGGACGGCGAGTTGCTTGATGTCGTCTGGGATGAGGAAGTCTCGGCCATCGAGCAGGGCGCTGGCCTGGGCGGCGCGGTAGAGGGCCTGGCCGCCTCGGGGGCTCACGCCGAGGGTGACGCCTTCGTGAGTGCGGGTGGCTTCTACGAGTTTGAGCAGGTAGGTGACGAGGTCTGGATCGACGTGGACGGCTTCTACTTCTTTTTGGATCTGTTTGAGGTCGTCGCTGTGGAAGATGCTCGAGAGCTTGGCTGGTTTGAGGCTATCGCCACGCAGGACGGCGCGCTCCTGTTCGTGGCTGGGGTAGCCAATCTCGATGCGCATGAGGAAGCGATCAAGCTGGCTCTCGGGGAGCGGGTAGGTGCCTTGCTGCTCGGTGGGGTTTTGAGTGGCGATCACCATGAAGGGGTCTGGGAGAGGCATGGTGCGGCCGTCGACCGAGACCTGGCCTTCGCTCATGGCTTCGAGGAGGGCGGATTGGGTTTTTGGGGTGGCGCGGTTGATTTCGTCAGCGAGGAGGAAGTTGGCGAAGACTGGGCCGGGGCGGAATTCGAAATCCTGAAATTGTGGGCGGTAGATGGAGACGCCTGTGATGTCGCCGGGGAGGAGGTCTGAGGTGCACTGCAGGCGGCGGAAGCTGGCGTCGACGAGGCGGGCGAGGGATTCGGCAAGGGTGGTTTTGCCGACGCCGGGGACGTCTTCGATCAGGAGGTGGCCGCGGGCAATCAGACAGACGATGGTGAGGCGAACGGCCTCATCCTTGCCAAGGAGGACTTGGGAGAGTGCGCCTTTGAGGTCTG